>JAQBUX010000133.1 GCA_027623795.1 Chloroflexota bacterium | reverse complement strand
AAGCCGTCAGACTGATGTACGTCGCCGCCACCCGGGCGCGCGACCACCTGATCGTCAGCACCTTCCGGAAGAAAAATGACGGGAGCTCAGCTGCTGCGGTTCTCGCACGACTCTCTGAGAAAGCGCCAAACCTGTGGGGTCGCCCCCCCGTCACCACTAGCGCGTTCACGGCTCCCGCGCCCGAAAAAACGGCCGATGATTCAACGGTCCCGGCCAATTCGCTGGACCAGGTTCCAGAACTCTGGGATATGGAACGCCTCGAAATTGTCAGCAGGATGTCGGCGCCTCTCAGCGTTCCGGCGTCGTCGCTTCACGAGTTCACGGGCGACTCACCGCCGCGAGAATCCGAAGAAGAGAGCGAGGACGAGCAGATCGAACTGGACCCGTGGCGACGGGGGCGGGCGGCCACCTCGATCGGCCGCGCCGTGCATGCCGTGCTACAGGATGTCGACCCCAACGACCCTTCCACCCTCGCGTCCCTGGCGGCGCAATGCGCCGCGGCCCATGATGTTGTGAGCTATGAAAAGGAAGTCCACGAACTCGCCGCGGCGACCCTCAAAACGCCTGTAATGCGTCGCGCAGCGAACGCCCATCGAAAAGGCGCCGCCTGGCGCGAGTCGTACGTCAGCGCCGCCGTCGGCGAATGCGGCGTGGTTGTGGAGGGATACGTCGATCTGGTGTTCGAGGAGGAAGACGGGTCTCTCGTGATCGTCGATTACAAGACAGACCGCGACGACACCGTTCCCGAGCGTTACGAGGCACAGCTCGGGGCGTACATAGCAGCGGTCCGGAAAGCTACGGGACGTGAGGTAAGCGAAGCGGTGCTGGTGTTTTCACGCCGGGCGCTTCACGCGCTCAACAGCGGGACCGACATCGAGGCCGCCCAACACAAACTCGCCGATCTGGACGGAGCGGTCGAACATGCGATCGAGATCGCATCCCGGGAGCACGCGCTGTGAGGCGCATCGCTCTGATTGTCAGCGGCCTCGTCGCCACCGGGGTTGTCGCCTGCTCGGGAGGCGGCGCCAGCAGCCCGGAGGTGACGTCTACGGCTTCGTTGGTCCCGGCAACATCGGTACCGACGCCGACTTTGGCGATTCCAACTACCCCTCCGCTTCAACCCGGCCCAACGCCGGAACCATTGCCGACCAACTCGCCGATACCGTCCACAGTTGTCCCCACACAGACGGCCTCCCCGACGCCACCGCCCTCTCCGACAGCGACGGCGACCCGCGTGCCGAGTCCCTCACCAACGCCGGAACCGAGCGCCACGCCTGCGCCAGCACCTACGCCGGTACCCACGGCCGCCCCGACTCCATCGCCAACACCGGCTGCGACGCCGACCCCTGTGGCGACACCCCTGCCACCCACCCCGACTCCACCTTCGGCAGCAAGTCCGACGCCAACCCCAAGGGTCAACCTCCGCCCCGTAAGTCCCGGCGCGGGCCAGTTATCTCTATCCGTCCACGCGCAGATCGGCGCGACTGACCCCGGAGACCTGCGCACAGGAGCGCCTGCGTTTCTCGACTGGTTTTTCGAGAATGCATCGCCGTTCCCAACGGAGAGAGATTTCGAGTCCCACATCTACGTGGACGATGTATTTGTCAGCAGTTGGATCAGCACACAAGCGCCGCCCTTCCAGACTTTCGGAGTACGGGACTGGGATGGAATCAATGAACGTGTGAGGCTTGATCGAGGCGATCACGTTTTCAGGCTGGTTGTCGACGCGTTGAACCAGGTTTCCGAGACTGACGAAACCGATAACACATTCGAGTGGACATACGCGTGGGGCGGCGATCCGCTGGCGACTCCTCAAGCGACCGCAAGAGCCGTCAATCTGGCGTTCGAACCCGCAGACGGGAGGACCGAGCCTGTGGTGGCCGCGGCCTCCGCCGGGTCTGCCAGGTCAGGACCTTTGACCGTCGACGGCCCGACGTATATCTCATGGGGCGTTGGAAACGCCGGCCTGGCCTCGACCGACAGCTCGATCTCGGTCCACATGTACTTCGACGGCATCCTCGTAGAACAAAGGGTCGTCGATGGCATCGCGGCCCTATCGGGAGCGGCGCTGACGGACTGGGATGAGCTACCGGATAGTATCCGTATCACGCCCGGACAACATACGCTTTTGGTCTCGATCGACCCCGGTAATCTCGTCGACGAGTCGGACGAGACCGACAACTCACTCACGTCTGAACTCACCTGGTCCACGGGACCCGCGACACCTCCCGATCCGGTCCCAGAAGAGATCGCCATCCCCGCCCCGCCGTACGAGGAGCTCGTGCGTCCAAACCTGGCGCCGTACCTTCCGGCGGACTGGGACGGACCGTTGGTGATTCGGGGCGGCAGTTCAGGCGTGACGGTGGAGGGCCGCAACGGTCATGTGTCGGCGTTCACCGCCGGATCGGTGGATTATTCGGTCACGAACGACAGCGGCGTCGCCATGACGAACTCGTTCAGCGCCCGGCTGTTGTTGGACGGGTTACTCGTGGACGAGACCAGCTTCGCCGCGGGGGGAGCCGCCGGTGTTTGGGTAGTTGACGCCGCGATACCGGCGGATCGCCTCACGCCCGGTGAGCATTCATTGACGGTGGTTATCGACGCCGGAGTCGAGGTGACGGAGTCTGACGAATCGGACAACTCATTGACCGTCACATTCGAGGCGGTCGCCGGACCTCCGCCCCCTCCAACGGCGCCTGTGGCCTACAGCGTTGCCGAACTATCGGCGATGCTCGACATTATCCCGGCCCTGGTCCTGGAGACGGCCGACGTAGACGCGCAGGTCAACGATGGGACGGACTGGGCGTCCATCGTTCTGGAGGCAGCCGACGCCGCGTATTTCCTTGCCACCGGGACCGCCATCACGGACGAGCGGGTAGACATCTCACTGCTTTCACGCGCCGAGTATGAATCTCAAAACCTGTCGATCTGCCTTGAAGACCAGAACACCCTCTCGTCCTCTCAACGCGACGCAGAGCTCATGGATTGCCGTCTAACGATCGGCGAATCCGCCGGGCTAACGTGGAGCGGGACGGGCGTCATCAGGGTGCGGATCGACATGTCGGCGACCCCCGCCGGCGTCCTGACGACGCTGATGCACGAGTTGGGTCACGCTCGTCAGGTATTGCTGGCTCCTGCCTCCGGCGCAGGTGTTCAGGCAAGCTCTCTGGCATCTCTTCGTGAGGCACAGGCACAGGTGTTTGAGGCGGTTGGCTGGCGTCACATCGAGGAGTTCCTTGGCGAGACATACACGCAGTTCCCGGACCTGGCGGTACTGAGGGATCAAGTGGGCGACCGGCTGGACCGCCAACTCGAGAAAGCCGCTGTTCTTGAAGAGCACGGCCTTGGATATGAATTGATGTGGCTCGCCGCCCTCCAGGACCCGGCCGGGCTCGGTCTCGCCACCGAGTTGAGATCGAACGGCAAGTTGAGCGCAGCGTCGACAAAATTGTTCTACGACTACCTTCTGTCCATCCGTCCGGAAGATACAAACACGTGGGTTAACGCACGTCTCGGCAGCGGCGGCAGCCTGGTCAACGAGTACCGGGAACTCGCGCTGTCTCGACTCGTGGACGGCCTTCCGGCAGAGTCTGAAGGACACCCTGACCTCCTCGACCCTGGATTCCTTTCGCCTTAGTTTGATTCGGCCCCAGTTTGTTCTGCCCCCGGATATTCTCTGGTCGCGACGTTCAATCTGGCCCAGGTCGAACATCTGGAACGGTCCGAGCGACTCCGAAACGGCCGGGCCGTCGTAACAAGTTAACGGCAGGTCAACGCGACGTCCCGCCCAAGAACATGCCTCCGGATAAGGATCAGGCCCACGCTGTACATGTCGGCTTCACACTCAGGGGATAACAGACGTACCAGGCTGTCCCGGCGGCTCGCCTTGGTGGCGCTCATCCCGGCCGGAACGCTCATCGTTGCCGCGTGCGGCGGCGTGAGTGAAGACGATCTGGATCTGGCAATTGCGCTGGCGCAACAGACTGCGGTCAATGACGCAGTCGCTACAGCCGTCGCTGAGATTCCTCCCGCTCCGACCCCGGTCCCGACCGCCACCCCCCAATCGGCGCCCACGCCGCAGCCGACGCCGACTCCGGCCCCGACTGCGACGCCGGGACCGAGCTTCGCCCGGATTTACCAGGAAAACGTGTTCTCCGTCTTCCAGATCGAGAGGGACGGCAATCGTGGTTCCGCCTGGCTTATCGACGATGGCGTCCTCGTTACAAACCAGCACGTCGTCGGCGACAACGAAGTCGTCCTCGTTCGGCAGGCCGCCGCGCCGCCCTTCCAGGCCGCGGTGGCGACGGTCGATGCGGTGCTCGACCTGGCGTTCCTGTTCTTCGATCCGGCCGCCACCGACGCCGTGCCGTTGTTGACGGGTTCGCTCACTCCGGAAGACATCGCGGAGCCGCTAATGGCGCTGGGTTACTCCGAGGGATCGCCAAAGCCGGACGGCTCCGTCGGGTCCGCCCGGGTAAAAGTAGGCGTCCTGTCCCAGGTGATAGATCTGGGACCGGCGGGACTCAACCTGACGATGGATGCGGCGATAGACCCCGGTGAGAGCGGCGGGCCTGTAATGAACAAGTTCGGCGAGGTCGTCGGCATGAACCGGGGCATCCGGGCCACGACCCCAGAAGGCAATCCGGTCTTTGGAACCTTCTTCGCCCTGCATATCGACGACATCAAGTTCCTTTACGAAACGATCAGGACCTTCCTGTCGCAACAGGGCGGATCGTCGACCCCCGGCCCGAACTAGACCTTCATGATTTTCGGGTACGCCACGATGGCGATGCCCACGACGGCCAGGCACATAGCCCCCAACGTGAGGTAGCCCGCCGAGACGCCCGCCTGGTCTGCCGTTGCGCCTGCGATGATGCCCGAGACGGGCGCGAGGGCCGTATCGAGGAGTGTCGCTGACACGATTCGGCCCCGAAGGTGGTCGGGCGTGATTTCGAGAAGCGTCGTGGTGTTGGTGGACCGGAAAACGGTCTGCGAGATCCCGATCGCGATTATCAGCGGGAACACCATGATGAGCATGCTGACGCCGGCGAAAAGTAGCAGGGCGATGCCGTAAACAGCCGCCGAACCGAGCATGATCGGCCCTTTTCGGCGCAGGTCCACACGGGACGCCATGTAGAAGCCGCCGGTGATGCCGCCGATCCCACCGGCCGCCATGATGAACCCCAGAATGGCAGCATCGCGTCCAAGTTTGTCGACCACCAGGGCGGGCAAAAGCGTCTGGTGTGAGAACCCAAACGCAAACGGTCCCAGGCCCAGCAACACGAGCGCCAACACGAGGCGGTTTGTGGCTATGTAGCGAAAGCCCTCCATCATCTGACCGACAAGCGATCCGCGTTTCGCGTCGGTGTCGATAGGGGGCATCACGACCCGGGTCGTGGTCCAGATCACGATTCCGTACGCGGCCGTGGACCAGATGTACGCCGGCCCGACGCCCCACGCAGCGATCACAATGCCGATGATTGCGGGGCCGATCAGCCGCGTGCTGTTGATCGCGATCGAGTTCAGCGAAACGGCGTTCAGTAGCTGATCTTTTGGGACCATCCGCGGGATTATCGAGGTCCTCACCGGCTGGTTCATCGCCATGCCACCGCCGAGCAAGAACGCCAGCACGTAGATGTGCCACATCTCCACCCAGCCGCCGATCACGATGATCGCCATCGCCCCGTTGATGAGCAGGCTCCACATCTGGATGATGAGTAGAAGCCGTTTCCGGTCCCAACGGTCTGCGGCGACGCCGCCAAACAGCCCGATGGCGAGCATCGGCGCGGCGCGGGCGAGGTTGACGCCGGCTACCGCGAGAGATGAGCCGGTTATCTCAAACACAAGCCAGCTACGCGCTATGAGGTCCGCGTGCATAGCGGTAGCTGCGCCGACCTGACCAAACCACAGGTAACGGAAGTTGCGGTTGCCGAGAGACGTGAATGACTTGGCGAGCCCGGCCGGAACAAACCGCGCCGCGCCGGTACGACGGGCGGGGGTGGTTTCACCGCCTACAAGGTTGCGCTCTTCCAATCTCTCTCCAGATCGGCGTGGGGAGTCCGGCGGCGCCAATAGCCGCCGTCCCAGCGTGGCGGGATGGTACACCTACCAACCGGAACTGACTTGCGGCCACCTCCCGCGGGGTCTGAGAGGTCAACGCCGGATAGCGATCCGTTAACACTGTGTCAGTAGACTGATCCGCGTCGTTCGACGGTACGACACCAGTTCACCCCGGAGTCGATATTTGCGCGTCTACGCAGCAGAAGTAATCGGAACGTTCCTGCTCGTACTCTTCGGCACCGGCGCAGTGGCGTCTGAGGTGCTCACCGGCGCTCACCAGGGTTTGTGGCAAGTGGCGGCGATCTGGGGCTTCGGCGTTACGTTGGCGATCTACGCGACGGCGACGGTGTCCGGAGCCCACCTGAACCCAGCGGTCTCGCTGGCGATGGCGATCTTCAGGCCGGACCAATTCCCGCGTAGCAGGCTTCTGCCTTACTGGGCCGCCCAAATGCTCGGTGGCATCCTGGCCGGACTCGTCATCCTGGTCACATTCGGACCTTTCATCGACCGATTCGAGGAAGATCGTGGAATCGATCGGGGTGAGGACGGCAGCCAGCACTCGGCGATGGTGTTCGGCGAGTATTTCCCAAACCCTGATTTGTTTGGAACGGACCAGGACGCGTTTGACCTGGTGTCGCCGCTGGCAGCGATGGGCGTCGAGGCGCTCGGCACCGCGGTGCTCGTTTTCATGATTTTCGCGCTCGTCGATCGGAGGAACGGCCAACCCGCCGGACGTGTGACGCCGCTGTTTATCGGATTCACAGTCGCCCTGTTGATCGCTCTGTTTGCGCCGATCACCCAGGCGGGATGGAACCCTGCCCGAGATTTTGGGCCCCGGATCGTGGCCTTCTTCGCCGGATGGGACGAGATCGCTATACCAGGGCCGCGAAACGGATTCTGGGTCTACATAGTCGGACCTTTACTCGGCGGCCCAATAGGAGCCGCCATTTACGACTTCGTCCTCCGGCCCGCGTCAACCGAAGCCGACGACGTGGAAGTGATGGCCTGAGGTTGTCCGCAGGTCGCGATCAACCGGCGTAGCGAGTCTTCGCGCCGGGTCAGGCAATGATTCAACGTTAAACTGTCCGGCGTCGTCCCGGCATTGCGGCGGCTGTGCTGGACCAATAGCCCGTATCCGGGCTCAAGTCACAAACGGAGTACGTCAATATGGGGTCCCGCGGCGGAGAGATGAAAGCGAAACTTCAAGCCGGTGAAACGGTCATCGGACCGTTTGTGATCGTGCCGTCGATGACGCTCATCGACACGCTCGGGCATGCCGGCGTGGATTTCTGCATCATCGACGCGGAGCATGGGCCAATAAGCATGGAGACGGCGGCCGACCTCGTAATCGCGGCGGACGGCGCAGGCGTTTCGCCGATCATCCGCGTGGGCGACAACGACGAGCGGTTGATCCTCCGTGCGCTCGACATCGGCTCGGCCGGGGTCGAGGTACCACAGATCAACAATCCTGACGACGCCCGAAAGCTCGTCCATGCCGCGAAGTACTCACCAATCGGCGAGCGTGGACTTTCGATATTT
>JAQBUX010000004.1 GCA_027623795.1 Chloroflexota bacterium | reverse complement strand
TCGCCGCGGCGGCGGGTTCAATAGGGTGGCGGGCGCGCTTCCGCCATGACGACTTCCTGTGTCCGGTGAGACCGTCGATTGCAGGCTAGATCGTGTACTGGAGTCCCCCCCGCATCGAGACATCCGTGCACTGACTGTGAACACCAACTGATGTAGTCTCAACGAGAACGGACTGAGATTGCGTCCGTCAGGCACGAAAAGTGTTCACAAACACCGATTGGCGTCGGGGTTTAGGAAACCGTCGCTTCGGTGCCGTACGACTTCCCACAGTCAATTGGCCGGATCGCCGGTGGCATGCTGAGTTGGCGACCATTCACCCTATGTTGAAGTGGTCGCGATGAGTTCTACCTATCGTCTCACCAGGTCCACCTGCACGACTTCATGGAAGCTTGTTCAGAAGTTCGGCAGTCGTCCGATCAGTTCAGCCATCATGACAAACTTGATTGGTATTTTTGTGTCCATGTGATCAGGACGCGCATTCCGGATGGGCGCGGGTTGGGCGGCAAGCCTCGATCAGACGGTGTATTTGTAGGGGCGGGGCTCGCCCGCCCTCGGGCGTATGCCATACGTCTCTACTCGTCGTCGCCCCGCAACATCATCGCCGCTACTTCCCGACCCATGCGAACGCTGTAGTTCGTCCCGCGATCTTCCGGATAGATCTGGGTCGTGTTCGCGAGGAACAAGTTGCGGACGGGCGTCTGATGTTCGGGGATGCGCTCGGAGTAGTTCGTGCCTATCACGGGCTGCGCCGCGCTGACCCGGTTGTGGTGAACACGCTTTATCCACGAGCGATCGAACGACGGGTTGAAGCGCGCAAGGTAGGGAAGATAAACCTCCAGCAAATCGTCCTCAGACATCAGGTAGAGGTCGTCGTGGCGTTCGAGGTAGTTCGTCAGATAAAGGACGTGACTTCCGCCGTACATTTCAGGCGGCATCAGGTTTGTGTGCTCGATCAATCCCAGGAATGGCACTTCATGGTCGGCGATGTTCATCCAGTAGACCGAGGTGAGCGGGTGAGTCATCTCCAGGATCATCACGACCGCGCCCATGTACTCAACGGCGTTCAGCTTTTCCACATAGGCGTCAGGAAGATCGACCAGCTCCGGGAACGCGAACGACGGCGTCGTCGACAGCACGAGATCGAATGGCTCGTCAGCCTCGCTGCCGTCCGGCCGCTTGACTCGTAACCCGTTCGCGGCGCCATCCTCGACAAGCACGCGCGTCACCGGCGTATTCAGGTGGACCTGGCCGCCTTTTGCCTGGATTTGCTCTACCAAGGTTTCAAACACCTCGTCAAAGCTGTTGACCGGGTAGCCCAACTTCTCGCGTCCGAGCCGGTCGCGCGACGCGAACCGGGTCTGGATCTTGCTCCAGAACCAGGGCATGCCAATGCTCTCGAAGCGGTCCCCGAATTTTCCGCGTAGCAGCGGCTCCCACACCTTCTCGTAGACCGAGCTTCCGGCGTTGTCCCGGATCCATTGAGCCGCCGGTACGCCTTCCAGGCTGCGCCAGTCTTTCATCCGCTCAAGCCTCTTCGCGAGCAGCCCGAAACGAATCCGGTCCCGTAAAGAAATGGCCCCGAAGCGAAGGAGATCGAGCGGCGTACTCCAACGGTACACCTTGCCGTCCGTGTAGATCCCCACGGTCGAAGGAATCCACCGCATCGAGCCGTCGATGCCAAGCTCCGTCATCAGACCAAGGATCGCCGAGTCGTTCGTGAAAAGGTGGTGATAACCGAGCTCCAGACGGCCGCCACCGACTTCGATCGTCGACGCCTGCCCGCCAGCAAACGGCGCCGCTTCGTACACCGTCACGCCGTGGCCAGCCCGGGCGAAATCGAACGCCGCTGCGAGTCCCGCGGCGCCTGCCCCGATTACGCCGATCCTCAAGTCACCGGTCCCGCCGGCGCAGGCTTGGGGGCGGGGATGGACGATGGCGCCAGGGTGGCGTCCGCCCCCTCGCCGTCCTGCACGGCGCGTGTCCGGGATAACAGGGTCCGGAGCGACATGTGGTCGGACACGATCATCAGAAAGCCGAGCAGCGTCACCGGCAACAACAACGCGATATGCGCCGTCAGCACGTAGGTTCCGGCCTCCGCCTCGCCAACGCCAAGCGCAACGAGCGTCGCGGCTCCGAAAAAGTTGAACGGGCCGACTCCGCCCGCTGTGGATGGCACGACGAGCGCGAGGTTGGCGATCGCCATGAACAACCCGAGCGCGGCGATAGTCTCGACGTGCCCGCCGAACGCGGACTCGATGTCAAATCCGAGCGCTATCACATAGAGCATCGCCAACTCAGACGCCCATATCGGGAGCGAAAGCAACAATACGGTCGCGAGGGCCCGGGGCGTTCGGACGACGGTCAGACCTTCAATCAAGCGTGCCGCAAGCCCGAGGAGTCTGGTGCGAAACCCGATCGGTACGAAAAACAACAATCGCCCGATCAGGGAGATAGCGGTCGTCGCCTCCAGCAAAACGATCGCGCCGATGATCGCCGTCACGCCGATGAAAGGAAGCACCGACAGCGCAAGTAACGCAGGCGTGCCGCCCGGCAGGTCGTCTGCGACGCGCTCCAGGAGATCGCCGACCGGCAGCACCCACACGACCGCTATCACGAAGAAAAGTGTGAACACATCGAAGACGCGTTCGACGGCGATGGTCCCGAACGCCGCCGCCGGATTTACGCCCTCACGCACCCCGACGTAGTAGGAACGCACGAACTCCCCGAGCCGCACCGGGAGGAGGTTGTTCGCCATGTACCCGACGACGACCACTGGGAAGAGCGCCCGTCGCGGTTTACCGATCAGGGGGTTGAGCAGGTAACGCCAGCGCAGACTCCTGAAGTAGACGGCTGCGAAGTAGAACACCATCGCCGGCGCGACGAACCAGAAGTTCGCCTCCCGGACGACGTCGCCAACGTCATCGAACGGCAGAAACAGGAGAGCGAACACGGTCAAAAACCCGACGCTCACCGCCAGCCCAGCCCAGACACTTCGTTGCGAGATCACCGAATCATCCTACCGCTCGCGCAGCGGAAATTCGGATGGAAGGCCGTCAAAAGAAACCGCCGTCACTCGAACACCCGAAGTGGGATGCTGCGATCGAAATAGACGAACGCGTCTTCTGATCCGATCTCCTGAGTCATCTCCCGGTACAGGAAGAAGTTGAGCGCATTTCGCCACCGGCTCGGCCGGATCAGCGTGTCGAAGAACTGGTTGAATGTCGTGTTCTTGTATGTCTCCGGAAACCACTGGCGGTGGGGGAACTGACGCCCCTCCGTAAAATTGTCCACATACGCGGGTTTTGCGATGTTTTCGTTCCGCGTATGTACGACGGCGACCGCCGAGTCCGAAGGGCCGTCCGGGCGGGAAAATCCCAGATTCGGGTACGAGACCTGGTTGTAGTCCCTCAGATACCAGGTCCACGGCCACGTAAAGCCGCTTGATCCGTCGATCGTCACGCGAAGATCGGCCCCGTCGCCGGTCAAACTCGCCGCCGCCTCGATCTCATGCGCCAGGTCAGCCAACGCGGGCGAGGTTTGCGTGTATACCAGTATCTCGTTCGGCACGTCGGGGTCCTGGAACGATGCGATCCATCCCGTCCTGATGGTGATGATCGCCATCAACCCAGCCAGGGTCGCGCCCATAACCCCCCACGCTTGCCGCGAGCCGATACGTCGGATCAGCCAGAAGAAACCAGCGGCAAGTAGCGCCAGGACGCCGAAGAGAACGGTCGCCCCGGATGGTGCATTCAGGCCGCCCAGTCCGGGTTGGTCGTCGGTCAGGAAGATCAGCCGCCACAGTACGACGACTGCGATCGGGACGCCTGCGAACACCCACACGCCGCCGCGAGCCAGAGAAGGTTTCCAGTCAAACGCTGTTACGAGATCGCCCAGCGCCTTCCCGCCTAGGAAGATGAAGGGCAGGACGACCTGAACCTCCAGCCACGGCATTTTTTCTCCCGCGGCGGAGTAGGCCGCAAATGTCGCAATCGGCCAGTACGCCAGGAACCTTGTGAAGGCGTCTCCCTTGAAGGCGTAGTAGACGGCGCCGACCAGCCCTATCGTCGCCGGGAGGAACTCGTAAACGCTGGTCAACATGATGTAGTAGTAATCAGGCTGGTCGCCTCTGGCGACGTCCTGTTGGGCGATCCAGTAGCCGAGTCCCTGCCAGACGCCGGAGGCGAGACCGCCCCAGTTCGTAAACACGGTGCTGTAAAGCACCACGAATATTCCCGTGGCGATGGCGGCGCTCAGAAACCAGACCCGGCGATTCCACATCATTCCGATAACTACCGCCAGGGCAAGAAGCGCGACCGTGATGACGACCGCCACGACTTCGCCCGTTCCGTCTGCGCTGCCCAGCGGGATGCCGGTCGAACTGTCGTCGTTCGCGAGCGTGAGGCCGATCGCACCCTGAATAAATCCGGACCCGGCTCCGATCATCGGCAGCATCAGCGTGCCGATGATCACCAACAGGCCACCGGCCGGACCCCACTCGGACAACTTTCGCCGACCCCAGATCCAGCCCAGCACGTCATGACGGGCGATCAGGAGCAGCGGGATGGCGACAAGCGCCACCACAATGTACTGCGTTTCCTTCGTGGCGAATCCCAGTGCGACAAATGCCGCCGCCAGGTAAAGATACCGGGGCCGCTGATCGTCCATGTATCGCCAGATCATCGCGACCAGGCCGATCGTCCAGACGGCCACGAAGATGTCGTTCCGTGCGAACCGGCTGAAGTAAAGCAGCGATGGTGAGAACGCCAGCATCCCGGCGATCAGCAACGCCGAAACGTTGCCAAGCCGTTTGCGAAGGAGCAACGGCATCAAAATTAACGCCGTTCCGAAAAGAGCCGGCGCGAGCCGCATGGTGAATTCGCTGTCACCGAACAGGAAAAAAGAACCCGCCGTTACGTGGAACTGGAACGGACCGTGCATGAGCGGGTTGTGCTCGTACCCTCCGCCGGTGAAGAGCTGCCACGAAAAATAGCCGTGGAGGCTCTCGTCGTGGTGGACCGCACGGCCACCGAGGTCCCACAAACGCATCGCCAGCGCAACGAGGAACAGCGAGGCGTACGCGCCGAACTCCCATCGAAACGGGAGATCGCGTCGCCAGCCGCTGCCTCGTACCGGTGGAGACTCAGGAGTGTCGCCGTCGACACCCTGAGGGTGGAAGGCCTCAGCGCTGAGCGGCTCGGCCTCGACCCATCGGCCGCCAAGCCATCGTCCGTGGGAGGTCGTCGCCGGGGCGAAAGGGGACGCGGGAGGCGGCCCAACACCTGTCCCAGGGAGAATCAGAGACTCCTCGCCGTTCAATGCGTTAACCCCTGCCAACGTCAAATATCACGTAGTCGAGCGGACCGGGTTCACTCGTACTCGTCGAAAAAACACGCTCACCGAACTGCGACAACCGGTCGGTATCGACGCCCGGATATGTGGACCGCTCGCGTGGCCCGACCACTATGTAGTCCACCTGATAGCGTGCCAGCAGGGTCCTCACCTCGTTAGATTCTCCTGTCGAATAGATTCGATCGATCTCACCCTCGCGACCCGCGAACGATGAACGATCACCCCTCCACTGCTGTTCGTGAAACGGCCATCCGAGCACCGTCGGAATGCCGGTCGAAGACGATATGCGTCCGAAATCGGTATAGCTGCCTCCAACGGCTTCAAGGAGAACCGATTGCGGTCGCGCATTGTCCGTCAGCCACTTGATCGCTTGAGACTCGGCAGGTCGAGTCTGCTCGATGTACGCGATCCCATCAAGGTTCCGTCCCCCGGAGAATCCGTCCGTCCGGGTGTCCACCGCCGCCGCCGGGTAGTACAACGCTCCTACAAACATTACGGCGACGACAACTGCGCCGGTTTCACTCACTGAACGCCGGATACCCCCCCAACTCTCATGGCTGCGGACCCAGAAGTGTAGGGCGTAGGCGCCAACCGCTCCAAGCACGATCCACGCCTGGTAGTACAACTTGAACACCGTGTTCATGCGCGTGCCGAACAGATCGTTGATATACAGGAGCTCGGCCCCGTACACCATGTACAAAACAGTGGCGAGCATCGCGACGGCGAAGACGAGCGTTTGCGATCTAGCACGGCGGGCCAGATGGAATACCGCCAACATGGCGAGTCCCGAAAGGACGGCGAGCGGCAACACATTCAGAGCGCGACCCGGCAGGTCTCCCGCGCTCGACCCGTCGTTGGCGCTCAGATGGATCACCGCCCAAGCTGCGAATGGAACGACGATCGCGAGAAAGACCGCGACAAAGGGAGTCACTCCGGCGCCGGTCTCTTTTTCGTCTAGCGTTCCGGTAACAGCGACCTCGAAATCGCCCGCCGGCGCTTCCTCTGGCGTCGCATGGGATCGGACCTCAAGGAAGGCACGAAACCGTGCGACGTAGACCCGGATGACACGGCCGGCCACGGTCAACCACAGAGGCGCCAGCAAGACGATAAGCAGGCCCCATACGGTGAGCATGTGGACAGGACGCGTCGCATACTCGGCAGCGCCGAGCGGCGCGCTCCAGTCAACCTGGCTGCTGAAGGTCCCCAGATAGAACCGCCCAAAGATCGCAATCCCGAGCGCGAGCGTCAGCCCCGTCGTCAGCAATCCCTTGAGGGCCGCTATCGGCAACGGCATCACGTCATCCCGGTACATCTTGACGGCGACGACGACGAACACGATTGCGGTGGCGAATCCCAGATCCCACGCGTTGATAAATCCCAGGGCGCCGACAACCGTCGCCAGCAGCAGCCAGCGCAACGGTTGGGCCAGTATCCAGCCCGGGCGTCCGCCACCGGGCGTCAAAAACAGGTTCAGGCCAAGGCCCATGGCGAGGAGGACAAACGGTATCGATATCAGGTGCGGGTGCAAATCGCCGAGGAGGAAACTAAAGAATGGAAACTCCTGGATGGTGAAGTCCAATGCGACCGCCGCTTCGCCACCTGAGAAGGTGTTGATCACGCGCGACGAGTGCCACCACCACCAGAAACTATCTGGCCGCCATCCGTTCGATACTGCGCCTTCCTTCACTCCATCGATCGCAAGCCAGTCGTAGAAACCCTCCGTGCCCAGCGATCTGGCGGCGGCGAACTCCCACAATCCGGCGTAGTTTGACGCCACGAGTAGCAGCACGGCGCCGGTTGCAGCGATCGGAATCGCCGACCTGTCACTTAGCCTCCCCGGGGAGATCATTCCGTACGCCACGGAAAAGACCGCCGACGCCGACATCCCTGCGATCAGGGCGATGGACAGATTGAAGCCGATGGCCGTCGCCACACCAGACATCAACCCGACGCCGCCCAGCAACCAGTAGCCGAAGTAGTAGTAAGCGACCGGGGCGCCGGCCAGCCACGGGTCCGCCGGCGGCGCGCTGTCGGCGACCGTCACAGCGTTGAGCATCAAAAAGTCCATCGGTTTTTCTGTGCCGGCGATGTCCGGCTCGAACGATCTGATGACGACCCAGGCGACGAAGAATGCCAGGAACAACGCCTCGCCCACGAGAAGGGCCGGCCATTCCTTACGCAGAAAACGGCCGAAGCGACGCCGGCGACTCGAAAGGATCCAAATCGAGACCGAGGCGACTATCGCCGTCAGACGCCAGTAAGCGGCGCCGCTATTGGACTCAATCCCGATGTCGCTAAGGAGCCACACCCCTCCGCCGACCAGGATCAGTCCGAGTGGCTTCGCGAGCCCCGCGCCCCGGTCGCGAAGGTACGGGAAGGCGATCCAGGCGATGGGCAACGCGGCGAGGCCGATAACCTCCACGGCCAAAAGCCAACGCATGGTCTCAGTCATGGAATGTCGGCGTCTTTCCCGATATCTCGCGGCGCCCTGTTTTGCAGGGAAGTACGGAAAACCTGATGTAGCGCCCGGCCGTGCGGTGGCCGCTTGAGTTAAGGCTCCACCACGAGTGTTGAGGCGTGGACCGGCAGCTGGTGGCCTGGCGGCCCGGACTTGTCGTTTTCTAGATTACGAAAGATCGAGGAGTAGGAGACTCGTCGCGGGTGCGCCGATTAGCCCGAGTTTTCCCCTGAACCTTCCGATGAAAACTCCGGGAGCAAAGCGTCAACGAACTCGTCCGGGTCGAAAGCGGCCAGATCATCGAGAGACTCGCCGGTCCCCACGAACAGGACCGGCAGACCAAGCTCGCCTGCGATGGCCAGTACGATGCCTCCGCGTGCCGTTCCGTCCAACTTGGTCAAGATAACGCCGTCGCACTGGACCGCCTCGGTGAATGCGCGTGCTTGCAGCAGTCCGTTCTGGCCGGTCGTGCCGTCGATGACCAGTAGCACACGCTGGTCGAAATCCCCGGCCTGCCGGGCGACGATACCCCTGATTTTTTTCAACTCGTCCATCAGGTTGGTCTTCGTGTGCAGCCGCCCCGCCGTGTCGATGATGACGAGGTTGGCCCCGCGCGCCCTGCCCGCCTCCATCGCGTCGAAAGCCACCGCTCCCGGGTCTCCGCCGGCCTGATGTGCGATCACGTCTACCCCGACCCGAGCGCCCCAGGTCTGAAGCTGTTCGATGGCTCCGGCCCGAAACGTATCGGCAGCGGCGAGAATCACCTTCTGACCGTTGGCCTTCGCCGTGTACGCCAGTTTGGCGATCGTCGTCGTCTTCCCCGCGCCGTTCACCCCGACGATCAACACGACCGTATCCGGGCCATCGGCCAGTCCCGCTCCCTCAACGGAGGTCTGGAGTCTTGTGGTCATCTCATCGCGCAAGATTCCGCGGACGTCCGACGGGTCTTTCGCGCCCAGCTCCGCGGCGCGGTCGCGTACGGCGTCAAGCAGTTCCATCGTTGTGGAAGCGCCAACGTCTGCGACGATGAGCGACTCTTCCAGCTCGTCCCAGAAGTCGTCGTCGAGCGCGGTACGCCTGAACAGTGCGCCGATCGACCGCGACCAGAGCGCCCCGGTCCGCGATGCGCTGGCTTCCGTCTTACCTTTCCGTCGGAACAGTCGTAGCAGTTCGATCTCCTCCACCCGTTCGGGCCGTACTGGAAGCTAACCAAAGTCGAGACGCGTAAAGTTTCGGCTGCGAATTACGCCGCCGATGGAGCGGCCGCTATCACTCCGCTTCGGCGCTATCGATTAACGAAGGTAGCTCCAACGCCCGGCGCGCCGCTATGCGTTCAGCGTCCAATTTGCGACGCCCCACGCCCCTCGCCACCGAAACTCCGGAGACGACCACCTCGACAGTGAATCGGCCGGCTTCGTCATGCTCGTCTTCGGCAAGCAGCCTGTATTCGGGCGGCGGAGAGCCATCGGCCTGAACACGCTCCTGGAGAAGCGATTTCGGGTCTTTTGACGACTCTGCGTTGAGCGCCGCCGCCAGTTCCGGTTCCAGGCATCGGAGCACGAAACTCGAAACAACCTCGTATCCCTGATCTTCCATCACGGCCCCGGCGACCGCCTCGAAGGCGTCAGCGGCGATAGACGGCCTATCACGACCGCCGTTTGCCGCCTCACCGCGGCCAAGCGTGAGGAAGTCGCCAAGACCCAGCCGGCCGGCGGCAGCGGCCAGAGCCCGCTCGCGAACCACGTGTGACCTGATCGCCGTGAGTTCGCCTTCAGGCGCCTCCGGAACCTCGTGGAACAAACGGTGCCCTATCGCCGCATCAAGCACGGCGTCGCCCAGGAACTCCAGCCGTTCGTTTGACTCCAGTTCCGCGTCAGGATTCTCGTTCAGGTACGAACTGTGGGTCAGGGCAAGCCTGAGCAGCGACCTGTCCTTGAACCGGACACCCAGTCGCTCCTCAAGCTCGTCCAGACGTGCCTCATCGACCACATCCCCGAGCACGAGATCCTCTATTCGCCTATCTATTTGTCGTCGAAAACGCCACGCGGCCACGGCGGCTGCGGGCGCTTGATTTCGCCGAACAGTTTGCTGCCCATCGACAGGGCCAGGAAGTGTTTGAACGTATCCACCGCCTCTTCTTTAGGCGGCGTGTAAGTCTTTACGAAGGTCGGCGGGGCGTCTTCGAACACGAAAGTCGGCGTGCCAAAAATTCCAAGCTCGGCGGCCCG
Source organism: Chloroflexota bacterium (assembly GCA_027623795.1). Classification (GTDB taxonomy): domain Bacteria; phylum Chloroflexota; class Dehalococcoidia; order Lucifugimonadales; family Lucifugimonadaceae. The sequence continues at coordinate 32,295 of JAQBUX010000004.1, read as the reverse complement.
TTCGTGGTCCGCTCCAACCTTCTTGAGCGTCTCCGGATCGTCGAGTTCCTTCTCGAACTTTTCCAGATCCAGGCCGCTATCACGGGCGATCTCGAGAATGACCTCACGATCGCGCACGTCTTTGCGGTCCACGTGCCGCGCCTCAAGCAGGTTCATGAAGAACTTGTTGTGGAGCTTGTCGCCTTGACTCTTTGACGCCTCGCCAGCGCACAGCGCGAGCAATCCACGGCTCTCGTAATCCGGGCCCTGCTCCCAGGCCTTCCAGTCGTCGCCTTCTTTGCTGTTCACTTGTTCGAGGGCGAAGCTCCGCCAGGTGATCTGCAGATCGTCACCCATCGCCTCTTTGACGTCGGCGAGCCAACTGCCCGCCTGTTTGACCCACGGTCAGGTGAAGTCGATAAAAATCTCGGTCTTGATCGGAGTGGTCGTAACCAACTGGAGCCCTCCAGACATGCTTGCATCCGACCCACAAAAATGTCGGAAGCCACAACAGTCTAGTTATGGCCGGAACCCCGGTCAAAAGTCTGGTTACAGGTACCCGGTTTCCGGACGGCCGGATCGGGCGGCTTCGGTAGACTGACACTCCCACCCAAACCCCGTCCTGCTCAGGCTTTCCCTTCGCCATGCCCAACGTCTCCACGCTTATGGACCGCTCTCTGCCGAGACCCGTCATGGAGGTCATTCGCGCCGGGGCGCGCGTCGCGTCGCGGGAGCCTGTGGCCGTCAAAAATTTGTACCTGGTGGGGGGTCTCGTCCGCGACCTTTTACGCGGCGAGGGCGCGGGCGACGTCGATCTTTCTGTGGTCGGCGACGGGCCGGGATTCGCCGCCGCGCTCGCAAATGAGCTGGGCGGCCGGGTTAGCAAGTTGTCCGAGTTCGGGACCGCCGTCGTCGAAACGGCGGCGATATCGATCGACATCGCAACGGCGCGGTCCGAGACGTACGCAAACCCCGGCGCACTCCCGGAGGTCGAGCCCGCCGGTATCGCCGAAGACCTGGCGCGTCGCGATTTCACAGTCAACGCCATGGCTATCGACCTTTCTGAAAACGGCTGGGGCGAACTGATCGATCTGCACAACGGCATGTCAGACCTGACGACGCGCCGCCTGAAGACCCTCCACCCCGACAGCTTTGTGGACGACCCGACGCGTGCCCTCCGGGCGGTGCGTTACGAGGCCCGCCTGGGTTTCCGGTTGCAGCCGAGCACGGAAGAGGACCTACGTGGTGGTTGCGCCCATTTCGACGCCGTTTCCGCCGCTCGCGTACTGGCGGAAGTACGCCACATCCTTGCCGAACCTTCCCGCGTTCCGGCACTGAGACGGGCGGACGAGCTGGGAGTCCTCGGCTGTATTTCTCCGGCGTTTCGCATCGGCGAGAGATCGCTCAGGGCCATCGCAGACACACCTGAACGCGACGCCCTATTCCACGTCGCGCTGATCGGAGCGGGCCTTACCCGCGCCGAAGCAATATCCCTGGTGGCTCGAATAGAGCCGCCACAGGAATGGCGGGAAGCGCTTGAAACCGGACCCGCATACCGGGAGATCGCCACCGTCCTTGAGCGGTCTGACCTGCGACCAAGTGAGATAGCGGAGCTCCTCGCCGACTTCCCGGTTCCCGCGCTTGAAGCGCAACTCCAACTCGCCCCGGCAACCCGTCAGAGGGCCGCGCTCCAGTCATGGCTGGGGGAGTTGCGGTTTAAGAAACCCCTGCTCTCCGGGGATGACTTGCTCGCGGCCGGGGTGCCGGAAGGCCCTCTGGTTGGCCAGATGCTTATTGAACTTCGTCGCGCCAGACTGGACAGGGCCGTGGGCACCCGTGACGACGAGTTGATGTTGGTCAAGCGCCGGCTCCCGATCTTGACGAAGGGTGAAGCGAGCAACTGAGTGATAGACCGGATTTCGGCCGCCGCCTCCAATCTTGCGGACTGGCACGACGCCTCGCTGATTGCATTGGGGCGGCCGACACGGCGTACCGGCGCGTTGTGGACCTGCGAAGCCGGACCCGGCGTCATCTACCTGATGGCCATCCCGCTGGGATCGCGCGATGAAGGTCATCTGCAGTCTGAAGAGATGGACGCATTTGTTGGTCGCCGGTCTGGAGACCCGCTCGTTGTCGCCGATACGTGGGACTCATTGAAGCTCGGAGAGCGAGGGTTTTCGCCGTCGCCATACGGCGCGGTGAACGACTGGTACTGGCGACCGCCGGCGGCTATCGCGGGCGACGAGTCCCTTCCAACCCCCGGGCTGGTTATCGAGCGCGTTCGTGATGCCGCCGGCCTCAAGGAGTTCGAGGATGTAAGCGCCCGCGGTTTCGGCAGCGAGAAGTTGTTGGAATCGGTTGGATCATTCGGGATTCACGCACCCGGAGTCCTCGAGGACCCGCGGATGCACGTTTTCGTTGGACGCGTCGATGGCGCGGCCGTGACGGCGGCGATGGCATACGTGTCTGGCGACGTCGTCGGCGTTTACGGGGTCGCAACGGCGCCGGAGCACCGTCGCAAGGGATTCGGAGAGGCTATAACGCGGGCAGCGGCGGCCGCGGAACCGGAGTTGCCGTCCTGGCTCCAACCTTCAGACATGGCGGCGCCCATGTACCGGCGAATCGGGTACGAGCCCATCGGCCACTACACGTCGTGGCTGCGACCCGCCTCCACCCCGGCCCAGGACCGAGATTCACCACTCTCCCGGCGGTATCCCGCGCCCTGATGTTCTCGAAGAGCGCTGAGGCCCGAGGACTATCCGCGCCTACGGCGTCATGGCCCGCGCCGCGAGGCGTTGGCGGTGGAACAGGTACTGCTGGGCGTACGCCGCGTCTTCACCGAAACGCTCCCGCGCTATCCGGCCGATCTCGTCGTTACTCATCTTCTCGGACGCCCCGTACCACTCCTCCATCGCCCGCCGAACCCACCGATCGACCGGAAACGCCTCTCCCTTTTGTAACGAGAACGCCAGAACGCAGTCCGCAATCTTTGGCCCAACTCCATCCAACGATACGAGCGCTTCCCGCGCGTCTTCGTACGACATGTCGAGCAGCGTATCCAGCGCGAGTCTGCCGGAGGCGACCGTGATCGCCGCGCGCTCGAGGTACCGCGCCCGAAAACCCCACCCGAGTTCACGCCCTGCCTGCTCCCCCGCCGCGGCGACGGCCGCCGGCCCAGGAAAGGCGAAATCGTCATCCCCGGGTCCGATACGCTCCCCGAACGTCGCAGCCAGCCGGCCCATATTCAACTTGATCCGGGGGATGTTGGATGTCGCGGAACAGATGAAGCCGCAGAGGCACTCCCACGGGTCTTGTCGAAGCAGGCGCAGCCCGAGATAGCCGGACATCGCCGGCCCAAGGCCGGGGTCGGAGGCGTACTTCGCCCGAAGCGCGTCGAGGTCATCCTCAAGGCCCAGGTAGAAGCCGATCAGGTCCGTCGTCGAATCCTGGCCCGACGCGACACGAACCGTTAGACCGCCGTCCGCGCCCCTAACCTCAATAACGGAGCGACCGATAACGCCACGATATCCGGCGGCGTCCGGGAGCGGTCGCCATCGAAAGGCCTGCCCGCCGTCCACGGTTCCCGGGAGATCGAACTCATCGACCGGCAAAAACGTCTCGCTTCGGAGATCGACTCCCCCTTCAACGCGGCCGGTCACGCACGCGCCTCTTTGTGCCACCGGGTGACACGCGCTGCGAGTTCAGACGAACGTACGATCTCGACATCGCAACCGGGCAAAGCGTCACGGAAGGCGGCGCCGTACCCACGCGTCGCCATCCGGGAATCGAGGACGATGAACACTCCGCGATCTGACCGGCTGCGGATGAGACGCCCAAATCCCTGCCTGAACCGCTGGACCGCTTCCGGAACGGCGTAGTCGCCAAAACCGTCGTCGTACTGCTCGGAGCGGGCGGCAAATACGGGGTCGCTCGGAACGGGGAACGGCAGCCGGGCGATCATCAACGCGGCGATCGAAGATTCCTCCAGGTCCACACCCTCCCACAGGCTCGCGGCTCCCAGTGCGACGGTCGCTTTCTCTGCGTCCAGAGCGCGCATCACGCGGTGTGGAGGGCCGTCGATCCCCTGCGCGACGACCTTTACGCCCTGCGCCTGGAGTGCGGGTTTGATAGCGCCCCGCGCGGCGTTGAGGGCGGAGTTGGATGTGAACAACACGAGCACGCGATCGTTGAGCGCCGCTGCAACCTCTGTAATCGCCTGCGCGACGGCCTCGTTAAACCCGGGACGATTCGGCTCCGGTATGTCGCCCGGCACGAGTACGAGCGCCGCCTTCTTGAAATCGAACGGCGAGCCGAGAGCTATCTCACGCCCACCCTCGATACCGAGCGTAGACCTGATTCTGTCGAAACGACCGTCATCGGCGAGCGTCCCACTGGTCAGGACGACACATCGTTCGCGTTCAAACAGCGCCTCTTTTAGCGAAGGACCCACGGCCAGGGGTGCACCGCTGACGGCGATCGGACCGTTGGGACCGCGCGAGGACAGCCAGCAAACCATGCCCTGCTCGGGCTCCGGTATCCCCTGCCGAAGTCCCCTCCTCGACAGTTCCATCGATTCAAGGAGGGCGGCCACGTTCAGTCCAACCGCCTCAAGCTCGCGTGTGGCGAGCGAGACGGGGGCCCTGTCGATCGCGATACCGATATCCCGGAGCCCCAGCGACACGGTTGATGCGGCGAGATCAAAGTTCTCCCACGCGATCTCCAAGTCTGACCAGGCCGGTTGCTGCCGGGTTCCCTCGGTGATCCTGACGTCACTTCCCGAAAATCCTCGGCCGGGCGTGACCGCCGTCATGGTCTCGCGTAGGGAGCGGAATAGCTCGGTTGTCGCTGTACGGGTCCTGCCGACCATCTCAAGAAGGCCGGTGGCCAGCGATTCCGTCGCCGGGTCCGCCTGTCCGGCCGCCCGCAACCCTCGTATGGCGTCGCTTACGGTTCCTCGATCCCCGGACAGGCCGCCCAGGTCGGCCTCTATCTGCCGCTGCTCCACCCGGAATCCGAGATGGTTTGTGGCGACAGACTCCAGGTGGTGCGCCTCGTCGATGATCAACGCGTCGTGCTCGGGGAGAAGACCCCCTCCCATGACCAGATCGGCGAGTAGCAGAGAGTGGTTGATGACGACGATGTTTGCGCTGTGCGCCCGGGCGCGCGCCGTGCGGAGAAAACAGGGGCCGTCCGGCGAAGGACAGCCACGCGCACCCTGTGAAGACAGTCGCGTGAACTCGGCCTGGTCGTCGCGATTCAGACGCAACTCACCGCGATCACCGGCCGCTGTCGACTCCAACCAGACCATCGTTTTAGCGAGGAGCCGGGCTTCCGCGACCGGCATATCGGCGGCCGATTTTGCGTGGCTCCAGCGTTTAAAGCACAGGTAGTTTGAACGGCCTTTTAGCTGTGCGGCCGTGAGTGCGTCCTCGGGATAGCCGATGGCGCTCAACACCGACTTCGCCGCCGGGATGTCCTTCGCGATCAACTGTTCCTGCAGGTTGATCGTATTCGTCGAGACGATAACGGTGCCGCCGCCCGAAAGCGCGTGGAGCGCAGCGGGCACGAGATAGGCAAGTGACTTTCCGACACCTGTGCCGGCCTCGACGATAAGGTGCTCTCCGTCCTCGATCGCGGTCGCGACCGCCTCCGCCATCCGCTCCTGCTGGGATCGGTGCTCGAACCCGGCCAACTCACGCGAGAGATGACCCTCGCTTCCGAAAATGTCAGCGATCGCCGGCCGCACGATGGCATCGTCTGCGGCGGCGTCTCCGGGCTTCACGCTGGGTCTGGATGTAGCGCGCAATCGACTGCTCAGTTCGCTCGCGTTCGGGACAATTTCGCGCGTGGCCTGGAGCGTGATCGCGGCGTCCATGTGATCGAGAAGCCGTCCCGCCAACACCCCCGTCGTCCAGCCCGATGCGGCGGCCAACCGGCTGAACTCGGAAAGAATTCCGGCTGGAAGCTCCGCGAGCTTCTTCAACATCAAAAGGAACAGATCGCGCGTCACAAGCGCGTCCGACAACGCCCGGTGCGGGTTGTCGTGCACGAGGCCCATGGCGATGCCGAGGCCACCGAGGTTGTACTCGACCGCCTCTGGCATCAGCGCATAGGTGAGGTCATATGTGTCAAAGGTCTGGGTGCGCGGTGGCACGCCGTTGCGTGCGAGGAACCCGGCATCGAACGCCACGTTGTGGCCGACCATCGGATGATCCCCGAGAAACTCCGTCAGGCCGGGGACGATCTCTTCAATCAACGGGGCGCCTGCGAGATCCTTATCGGATATACCGGTCAAATCCGTGATGAACGGCGGAATATCCCGGCCCGGGTCGACCAGGGCGCTGTAGCGCTCTATCTCCGTCTCACCGCGAAACTTGACGGCGCCGATCTCGATGATCTTGTCTGACCGAGCGTCGAGCCCGGTCGTCTCCAGGTCCAGGGCCACCATTACGGTCTCATCAAGAGGTTCGTTGAGACTGGCCTGCCAGCCCGCAGACTGCGTCACGAGCGCGGCCCCGTTCCCCGGTCCCGGGTGTCTTCCGCTTGCGACGCCGGGGAGCGTGAGATTGGGCCTCGGCGTTTCCCGCCCTGTGTCTCAAGAAATTTCAGCCGTCCGATATGCATGTCGACACCGGCCCTCACGCCGCCACCTCGGATGATCTCCGCGAGCTCTTTCGAGTTTCTCGGGTCGCCGTCTATCTCGGTGACGCCGGAGGCAAGGCCGTGTACCGAGTGAGCGTCCGACCCGCCGGTCGATGGAAAGCCAAGCAGCGTCGCGACCTCAAGCGTGAAGTTGTTGTCCGCCTCCGGGGTCGCGCCGTTCACGACCTCGAGGGCGTGGGCGTGGCGTATCGCCGGGATCCTCGCGGCGGCGCGAACGTCTCCGGGAGCTACCCCGGCATCCTTCGCCAGTATGCAGCGTTGTTCCGGGCCGGGGGCGTACAGGTGGCGGAACGGATGGGCGAGCACGATCGCCGCCCCGGAGCTCCTTGCTCGTTCACCAAGCCGGGCGATGCTGCGCATTTCTGAGTAGTAACCGTTCTCACCTATGACCAGAACGTGCCCGGCGTCGGTCTCGACCTCGAGCGCCCGAAAGAAACGGAGGCCTGTGTCGTCGGTCGCGCGCTCGATCTCGTCGTCGGTCCAGGAATGGGTGTGCTCGGTGAGACAGACGCCGTCCAGCCCGATCCGCGTCGCCTCCTCGACAAGCTCTTCTGGCCGAAGGCTGCTGTCTCCACTACCGCGGGTCGTATGTACATGCAGATCCAGAAGCAAAAGCGGGCTACAGCCCCGCCTTTCGCAGAGTGAGTTCGATGTTGTCCGGCGAGGGATCGAGACGCTTGTCGTCGATAGCGCGCATCACCTCGATGATCGCGTCGGTTACCGGGGTGTCTACGCCCGCTTTGTCGCCCGTTTCGGCGACGAACCCGTTCATGAACTCGACCTCAGAGCGACGACCTTTGGTGATGTCCTGTGCCATCGACGATTTCCAGTTGATTCCCCCGGAACCGGTCGGCGTGAGCATGCCATCCAGCTCTTCGTAGACGTCGCCCTGATCTGCGCTGGCCCACTTCTCCGCGGAGACGCCCCGAATGTTCGCGAGTTGAAACCCCGCGGCCAATCCCACCCTGGCGCACTCGTTCAAAAGCATGATCGTCAACTGCCGGCCACGTGGCGTCGAGACAACCTCGACCCCGCCCTGTAACGTCATCGCCTGTACCGGATTGCCGGAGGCGTTCTGGCAGAGCTTTGTCCAGCGCTCGCCAAACAGGTTCGCCGTGGCGAACGACCCGTCGACCACCGAGAGTATCTCAGCGAGCTCCTCCGTCCTCGGAGTTATCGAGCCGTCGTGCTCGCCAGCGCGGAACACGTCATGTCCCTGCTCGCGGCCGGTTTTCTCAGCGCCCCGCTCGACCTTCCCCGGTTCCCAGACGGCGACCGTAATGCCGGACATGATCAGCCCAACAGCGCGACCGTCTCCCACTGTTTCCGCCAGAGCCGCGTCCGTCCAGCAGTTCTGCGAGGCGACCACATAACCATCGGGCTTGACGAAACGGTCGATAAACGCCCCGGCCCACTTTGTGTCGTAGGCCTTCATCGCCACGAAACCGATGTCGAACTCGTCGCCCGGCTCAAGCGACTGGGCCTCGTGGATGTGTAGCGCCCTGACCTTCTGCGTGAACGGAGCGTGCGGACCCTTCGCCGAGATGCCGTCCGCCTTGATCTTGTCGATCTGCTCGAACCAGCCGTCGATCAACGTCACGTCATGGCCGTCTTGCGCCAGGAACGCCCCGAGGTAGCAAGCGATTGCACCGGAGCCGATGAATCCTATTTTTTTTCTCGGCGCAACCAAACGAGCCCCCCTTTGGGAAAATCAAGACCAAAATGAAATCAGGTGCATTCATCGGCGAAAGTGGAGCCGCGTGAGAGAGCCCTCGCGGCGCGTTCTGAGACCGGATCCCGAGTATACATGCGGACGATTTCTGGACCCCTATGAACCTCCCCAATGAGCGCCGGATGTTCCCGCGTTATGACTGGGACCGGGTGAGGCGCGCGGACGACGCGCGGGGGTGTATCATCCCGCACGGTCCGTACACGGGCTGCGTACGAAAACACTCTCATACACGCCACTGAATATGGAGAAGCGATGAAGGCCGCACGACTTACTTCCCCGCAGACATTCGAGATGGTCGATATCGAAACGCCGACCGCGGGTGAGGGCGAGGTTCTCATCAAGGTCCAGGCATCTTCTGTCTGCGGCAGTGACATTCACGGGATCTATCACGGCCAGCTAACGGAAGAGGACTACCCTCAGGCGCCCGGTCGTCCATGCCATGAAATCGCGGGCGTGGTTGTGGACAGCAAAACGGATGAGATCAACGTCGGTCAGCGTGTCGTCGTGCTCGCCGGTCGCACGGCGGGCGGGCTTCAGGAGTACGTCGTCCAGACTCCTGACATGGTCATGCCCGTGCCGGACTGGGGCCCGATCGAGGAGTGGGTCATGTGCCAGCACTCCGGAACGGTCCTCTACTCCGCTACGCACTGGGGAAACCCCGCCGGTAAAACGATCGGCGTGTTCGGCCAGGGCGGAATTGGCCTGTCGTTCACGATGCTTGCGGCTGCCCAGGGCGCGGAGCGGGTGATCGGAATCGATCTTGTAGAAGCGCGACGCAAGAAGTCGCTGGAGATGGGCGCCACGGACACGATCAACCCGGACGATGTAAATCTGGTCGAGGCCGTCGAGGAGCTAACGGACGGACAGGGACTGGACTTTGCCATCGACGCAAGTGGAGCCGCAGAGGGATTGGACTCCGTCGTCTCTATCGTTAGGCGGCACGGCACGATCATCAACTTCAGCCTCCTTGGCGGCCGCTCTACCCAGTTCAACCACTCCGCATGGATGCGCAAGTCGGCAACGATCATCCCGACTCAAGTCGCCGGCACGGACCGGCCGACCGACACCATCCGCCAGATGATCCGCATGAAGGAGACCGGCTACGTCGACCCCGGGAAACTTGTGTCGCACCGTGTGGGTTTCGACGTGTCGGACATCCAGACCGCATACGACATGTACTCCGACCAAAGCGACGGGGTTATCAAGGTTGTGATGCAACAGGACTAGTACCCGACCCGGCATTTAGCGGCGCGTCGATCTCTGAGATGCGCAAACCGAGAGTCACGAAGGGATAAAGACAACCCCATGAAAGCGGTACAACTCGTCGGCCCCCGCAAACTCGAATTCGTCGAGGCGCCGGACCCGGTTCCGATGGACGGACAGGTTCTGCTCAAGATCGAGCAGACTTCGGTTTGCGGCAGTGACACCCACCTGTCCTACGACCCGGTCCTTCCCGAGGAGCGGTACCCCTCGGTGCCGGGAGCGCCATGCCACGAGATTGCGGGCACGATCGTCGAATCGCGCAACCCGGATTACAAGGTGGGCCAGCGCGCCATCGTCCTGCCGGACTACAACCCGGAAACGGGCCCTTCCGGCGGTGGCCTTGCTGAGTACATCGCAAGTAGCCGGATCATCGCCCTCCCCGACCACGGAGGGTTGGACGAGTGGGTGATGTGCCAGCCGACCGGTACGGTCCTTTACTCCGCCCGGCAATGGGGCAACGCCTCTGACAAGCGCATCGCCGTGCTCGGTCAGGGCGCGATCGGACTGTCGTTCACGATGATCGCCGCGGCGCAGGGCGCACGACAGGTGATCGCGATCGACCTCGAGGACTACCGCCTCGACAAGGCGCGAGAGCTGGGCGCGACCGACACGGTCAACGCCGACAAAGAAAACGTCGCAGAAGCCATCCAGGAGCTAACCGGCGGAGAGGGCGTGGACGTTGTCGCGGACGCGTCTGGCGACCCCGAGGGTCTGAATCAGGCGGTCAGTCTGGTAAACCGGTTCGGACTCATAGTCGGATTCAGCCTGATCTCGGCCACGGAACCCGTCGTCTTCAATCACCAGGCGTGGATGCGCAAGGCGGCTCGCCTGGCGCCGACGGTATCAGGCGCCTCCCCAACCCCGACAGAAGCCATTCAGACGATGGTCCATCTGCGAGAGCGCGGGTGGGCGGACCCGGCAAAACTGATCACACACCGCGTGGGCTGGAACGATATCCCGGCAGCCTATGAGATGTACTCCAACCGAACAGACGGCGTCATCAAGGTGGTCATGGAGATCAACCCCTAACCCGATCGGAGACCCGGGAATGAAGGCCTACCAGTTGACCGGGCCGAGGCGGCTCGAACTGGTTCAGGGGGACGACCCGACTCCTGAGGACGGCGAGGTTGTCCTCAAGGTCCAGCACAGTTCTATCTGTGGCAGCGATGTCCACCTGAACTACGAGCCGGCGCTCCCTGAAGAACGCTACCCGATGTTCTATGGCTCGCCATGCCACGAGATCGCCGGCACCATCGTGGAGTCGCGCAACTCTAAGTACAAGGTCGGCACGCGGGCCATCGTTTTACCCGAGACGGCGGTTGACGCCGGTGGGCATCGTGGCGGCGGTCTTGCGGACTACATCACGAGCAGCAAAGTCATTCCCCTGCCGGACTACGGCAGCACGGCGGACTGGGTGATGTGTCAACCCGCCGGAACCGCGCTCTACTCGTCCCGGCGTTGGGGTACCACGGACGACAAGCGGATAGCGATCCTTGGACAGGGCGCCATCGGACTTTCCTTCACCGCAATCGCCGCCCGGCAGGGCGCGCGACAGGTGATCGCAGTTGATCTGCTGGACTACCGGCTGGACAAGGCCACCGAGGTCGGCGCAACCGACACTATCAACCCGGACACCGACAATCTGATCGAGGCGCTGGAAGAAGCCACCGGCGGCGCGGGTGTAGATGTCGTGGTCGACGCCTCGGCGGACCCGGATGGGCTCAACCAGGCGGTTCAGGCGGTCAACCATCAGGGTATGGTTGTCGGCTTCTCGCTCATCCCGGCGGAGGAGCAGGTTGTGTTCCGCCACATCGAGTGGATGCGCAAAGAGGTCAAAGTAATTCCCACCAGCTCCGGCGGGTCCGAAAACCCGACCGAAGCGATCCGCGACATGGTGGCGCTTCGTGACCGCGGCTGGTTCGATCCGGCTGTGTTGACGACCCATCGCGTCAACTGGGACGGCATTCCTGACGCCTACGAGATGTATTCACACCGCCGTGACAACGTCATCAAAGTGGTGATGGAGATCAATGCGGAATAGATATCCGGCGGCGAACGCGGTTCCTGAATTGCCGACGTTGAAGGGGCTGCACGCCGATTTCGATGGCTTCACAGCCCGGACTGTTATGAACATATCCAATACGGCTAGTCCGAAAGACGGCTCATGAAGGCGTATCAACTTACCGGCCCGCGGCGCCTTGAAGCGATGGAGGCCCCGGACCCGGAGCCAGCAGACGGCCAGATCCTGCTCAAGATCGAGCACGTCTCGATCTGCGGCAGCGACACCCACCTAAACTACGAGCCAATCAACCCGGAGGAGAGCTACCCTCTCGCCCCCGGCCTGCCCTGCCACGAGATCGCCGGCACCATCGTCGAAAGTAGAAATCCGGACCATCCGGTTGGCCAGAGGGCCATCATTCTGCCGAGCTTCACCCCGTCCGCCGGCATGACCTCCGGCGGGCTGGCCGAGTACATCGCGGGCGACAAGATCATTCCCCTCCCTGACTACGGAAGCACCTCTGACTGGGTAATGTGCCAGCCGGCGGGCACGGCGCTTCAGGCCAGCCGCGAGTGGGGGATCTCCAACGACAAGACCTTCGCGATCATCGGACAGGGCGCTATCGGCCTTTCGACAACCGCCATCGCCTACCGCATGGGCGCAAAAAAAGTGATCGCTATCGACCTCCTGGACTACCGCCTCAACAAAGCCTCCGAGCTTGGCGCCGAGGTAACGATCAACGCAGACCGGGACAACGTCCTTGAGGCGGTGATGGAGGCGACGAACGGCGAGGGTGTTGACTGCGTCGTTGAGGCCTCGGGCGACCCTGATGGCATCAACGCAGCGCTTCAACTCGTGCGGAACCGCGGGACAATCGTCGGATTCAGCCTCGTCACCGGCCTGGAGCCGACCGTGTTCAGACACCAGGAGTGGATGCGGAAAGAGGTGCGAATCCTGCCGACCAACGCCGCTGGCGCTCTGGACCCGATCGCGCCGATCCGCGACATGGTCGGACTTCGGGACCGCGGTTGGTGGGACCCGGCGGAGCTGATCACCCACCGCGTTGGATGGGACCAGATCCCGGACGCCTACGAGATGTACGCAGATCGTAAGGATGGGGTGATCAAGGTGGCGATAGCGATCGAGTAACAAAGCACGCCCGCCCGGCAGGCGGCGTTGTCATCATGGCATTACCAGAACCGGCACTCATTTTAGAAGGGAACCGATACCAATGAAGACCTTTCAGCTCACCGGCCCGCGCAAGCTCGAGGCTGCCGACGCCCCTGACCCGACCGTGAACGACGGGCAGGTGCTCCTTAAGATCGAGCACGTCTCGATCTGCGGCAGCGACACCCACCTGCGGTACGAGCCGGTCTTCGCTGAAGAGGAGTACCCGTTTACGCCGGGAATGCCGTGCCATGAGATCGCCGGCACCATCGTAGAGTCCAGGAACCCGGCCTACGCAGTCGGCCAGCGCGCCATCGTACTCACCGATCGCGGACCAGGCGGCGAGATATCTTCCGGCGGACTGGCGGAGTACATCTCCACCAGCCGTGTAATTCCGCTCCCGGATTACGGCGGCACTGACGAATGGCTGATGTGCCAGCCGTCCGGCACGGTCCTCTACTCCGCGAGACATTGGGGGACGACGGACGACAAGCGCATCGCCGTCCTCGGACAGGGCGCTATCGGCCTATCGTTCACGATGATCGCCGCCAACCAGGGCGCGCGTGAGGTCGTCGCCATCGATCTTGAGGACTACCGGCTGGCGAAGTCCGCCGAGTTCGGCGCGACGGCCACGATAAACGCTGACAAGGAAAACGTCGTCGAGGCGCTGGCCGAGGCTACGGGAGGCGCAGGGGTGGACGTTGTTGTCGACGCCTCTGGCGACCCGGACGGCATTAACCAGGCGATAAACCTTGTCAACCCGCGCGGCCTCGTGATCGGCTTCAGCCTGGTTGAGTCTGGCACCCAGACGACGGTGTTCCGGCACCAGGAATGGATGCGGAAAGAGATCCGGGTCATCCCGACAGGATCAGCGGGCTCGGCCGACGCAACCTCGTGTATCGCCGACATGGTGCGCCTGCGTGACCGCGGCTGGATGGACCCGGCGCGATTGACCACCCACCGCCACAACTGGGACCAGATTCCCGACGCTTACGAGATGTACGCAAATCGGGCTGATGGGATCATCAAAACCGTGATCTCCGTGAAGTAGGCGGCCACAACGCCCGCAACTCACAGGCCATCTATCTTCAACTCAACCGACCACGAAATGAGGGCCTTCGACCGATGAAAGCAGCAAGGATGTCCGCCCCGCGGACCTTCGAGTTCTACGACATCGACACGCCGAAACCGGCGGAAGGCGAGATCCTTCTCAAGGTCCAACAGGTGTCAGTCTGTGGCAGCGACACGCACATGTTCTACGACCCGGTGTTGCCGGAGGAGATGTATCCCGGACGCGCCGGCGCCCCTTGCCACGAGATCGCCGGAACCGTCGTGGAGTCACGTGCGGACGGCGTCGAGGTTGGTCAGCGCATGATTGTCCTACCGGACTTCGTAAAGCCAGACAGCCTCGGCGGCCTGGTTGAGTACATCAACGTTCCCAAGGCGCTCACGATCCCGCTTCCTGAGGACCGTCCCCTCGACGAGTGGTTGATGTGCCAGCCGATGGGCACAGTACTGTTCGCAACAAAGCTCTGGGGACCGACCGCGGGGCTCCGGATCGGGGTGATCGGACAGGGCGCGATCGGCCTGTCTTTCACAAACCTGGCGGCGCTTGAGGGCGCAGCTCAGGTGGTCGCGATGGATCTGCTTGACTACAGGCTCGACAAGGCGAAGGAGTTGGGCGCGACGGACACGATCAATCCTGACCACGTCAACCCGCTTGAGGCCATCCCGGAGATCACCGACGGCCACGGACTGGACGTTGTCGTGGATGCATCTGGGGACCCTGAGGGCCTCAACCAGGCCGTCTCGTTCGTCAACACATACGGCAAGGTAATGGGTTTCAGCCTGATTAGCATGGGGTCGGTGATCCCGTTCAAACACATGGATTGGATGCGGAAGATCGCGACGATTATCCCCTGCTCGTCGCGCGGCTCGGGAGACCCGACCGCCGACATCAAGGAACTCGTCTCGTTGATGGATCGCGGATGGGTGGATCCGGCAAAGTTGATCACGCACCGAATGACGTTCGAGCAGGTCCCCGAGGCCTATGAGATGTACTCCAAGCAGCAGGACGGCATCATCAAGGCCGTCATGGCCGTGAACGGCGGCGGCTAGGCCACAGGACCGACCATGAACATGCCATAATCGCCGTCCCAAACGTATGAATGGGATAAGCGCGCAAAGCACGCGACAAATCACAGGAGTCAATATGCCACTCAGCATCGGGACGAAGGCTCCGGCCTTCTCCCTCAAAGACAGTGACCGCAGCGACGTCAGCCTCAGCGATTTTTCGGGCAAGACCGTGGTCCTCGCCTTTTACCCTGCTGCTTTCTCAGGGGTGTGCGATACAGAGGTCTGCGCGTTCCGAGACTCGCTAAGTGAGCTCAACGGCGCCGGCGCCGATGTGCTCGGCATCGCCGTCGATAACTACTTCGTTGCGAAGGAGTTCAAGATTAAGCACAATCTGAACTTCCCGATCCTCGTCGATCACACGGCAGATACGGCGCGCGCCTACGACACTGCGATCGAAAATTTCGCCGGTATGCCAGGCTACACAGCAGCGAACCGGACCGTGTACGTGGTCGATGGCTCTGGCACAATCCAGTACGCATGGCGTGGCGAGAACCCGGGCATCGAGCCTGACTACGACGCCGTCAAGGCGGCTGTCAAAGCCATCGGTTAACCGGTCTCAAACCAAGACTGGTCTCAAAAGGCCCCGGCTATCGCCGGGGCCTTTTGAGACCACCGGCCAGCCGAATACGTTCTCCGCAGTGAGACCGCCAGCGCAGGCTCTCGCTCTCTTTGCCGTGAAGATTGTGGGGGTCAGATCGCGGACCGGGAGCCGGCCCTCTTCGCCATGGGCAGAAGTTCATTCACCGTATGGCCCGAGCCCTACATCGTCGATCCATAGCGTGCCGCAAACATCGGGACGAAAAAAAACCGCCCCGATGATTTTGATCACCGGGGCGGTTTCGTTACCTGAGGTTTTCAGGCGATTACGCTTAGTACCTGTTAGTACCGGGACGACTGCCGCTGCGAAGAGAAGCAGGAGTTGCAGTAGACCGGTCGGTCACCGCTCGGCTGGAACGGAACCTGGGCCTCTTGTCCGCACTGTGCGCATGTCGCGGAGAACATCGGCCGGTCGGATCGGAATCCGCCGCCGCCGCCAGCACCGCCGCCACCGCCGCCGCCGCCCTGAGCGCGTCGTGCGGCCCTACATGAGGGGCAACGCTTCGGGTCGGAGTAGCCGCGCTCGGAATGGTACTGCTGGTCGTCAGCACTAAATGCGAAATCTTGTCCGCACTCTGCGCACCTGATATCTCGGTCTTGGAACACTTCAATTTTCTCCATGGTCTTGTTCGGACATTTCGGACTGGTCATCACGGGTGTCCGAACATTGCCGGTTAACCATGGGACGAGTTTTTTTATGCCTAGTGTAAGAATAACACGTTCGCAGCAAAACAACCTCCTCCCCTGCAATGGTATTTTGGCGATGCGTGCCAGAGCCTCGTGAAACCGATCTTGCTTCCACCCGTGTGATCCGGGCGCGCGCCTTTCCATCGTCCCGCCTGCAGCAACGCTGCAGTCGGAAGAAATGAGCCGCCTCGCCCGTCTCAAGAACCATCCGCTGGATAGAGCGCACCGCGCCTTCCTCCGGGATCTGTCAGGCCGGCGGCCCGTTCGGGCGCGAAAACGTCGCTATCGCCTCGACGTCTCGGGATGAAGTCCCCGATCACAGGGCAACCACGCCGTTACGCCCCGGACCCGACTACTGCGCCGTCATTCCTCCGTCGATCACCAACTCGGAGCCCGTTACCCACCTCGCCTCGTCGCTTGCCAGATAGACGAACGCCGGCGCCACGTCCTCCGCCATGATTAGCTCGCCCATAGGAACACGAGCCAGTCGAGGCTCCCGCATCTCGGGATCAAGCCACATATCGTTCGTGCTCACGGTATCGGCGTACCCGGGGAAAACGCCATTAACGCGGATCTTGTCCGGGGCGAGCTGGATCGCTGCGGCTTTGACGATTAGCCTGACCGCCCCCTTTGCCGCGTGGTATGCGGCCGAAGACGTACTCCCGACCAGCCCGTTGATCGACGCCATCTGGATGATCGAACCGCCCCCCGCCCTGCGCATCTCCGGCACGACTGATTGGATGCCGTAGAACATTGCCCGGGGGTTGCGGTCGAAGTTGAGGTCAAACGAACGGTCGTCGACCTCCATCACATCGAACTTGTCGCCATACCCCGCGATCGACGCCAGGATGTCGACGCGGCCGTAGCGTTGGGCCGTGAGGTTGACGGCGCGCTCCCAGTCCTCTCGGCTCGTCACGTCGAGGTGAACGAACTGCGCCTCGAAGCCCGCCCCGACCAGGTCGGACACTGTCGCGCGGCCGTTCTCCTCATCGATGTCGCCGATAACGACGCGGGCGCCTTCGGCGCAGAACGCCCACGAGGTTGCGCCGCCAAAGCCGTGCTTTCGGCCGCGCCTGCCCTGAGCGCCGCCCGTGACCAGCGCTACCTTGCCGGACAGCCGTCCAGTCGTTGAGCCATCCAATTAGTCGCGCCTCCCCTAGCGTAAGCCGCGATCAGTGCAGCTTATGACGCCCGAGCGACGAGTATCGGAACCACCAGTCCAAAGATGATAAAGAAAGTAGCGAACTGGCCCACGAGGTGAAGGGTGCGTCCTCTCGCGAGAATGAACAGCACCGGCGCCATCGCGAGTTCGACCACGAGTACTCCCGCGACAAAAAATACGTCAGACAGGTCATCGCGGACCGCTGCGTACGCAACGGCGGCCAGAATCCCGACTACCGGCCATGTCAACAGCCCAGCCACGTGCAGGTAGAGGACGACGCGCGCGATGTTGTTGTCCTCTGAGTCCGCGCTCTTGACGAATCCCGGCGGGTTATACACGAACATGATCGATATGTGGGCGACAAAGATGAGCGCCATCAATGTGCCAGCCAGAAATCCCGCGACGATCGTCATCCGGCAGGGCCGCGGTTCACATGCGCCCTGTTCGTCGGGCGACGACGTGCGCCGGGAGGGTCCCATCGACGCGTTAGGTAGGCCCGCAACCCGTGCTGTCGCTCCAACATCAGTTGCCAGGCCAGCCCGACTTCGCGACTCGGGGCCAACGCGAACATGCTGGGACCGGCGCCCGACATCAGGATGCCCATGGCGCCGAGGCTTCGGAAGGTATTTCGGACCGCTGCGTACTCCGCGAAAACGGTCGATGCGTACGGCTCGAAGACGTTGAAGTAGAACTGCGCCGGGGCGTCGCCTCCGCCGCGAATCCGCCCGGCAAGTTTGTGCGTCAGAACGCCTCTGGTGTAGTCAGACCGGGCCACAGCGTCGTACAGGCGCGCCGTCTTGTCCGGCACCACAAACTCTGGTGAGTCCGGAGAGACGACGACCATCCACTGGATATTTGCGTGGGCCAGAGGGACGACGTGTTCACCCTTGCCCTGCACAAGCGCCGTACCACCGCTCAGGAAGAACGGGACGTCTGACCCTATCTCGACCGCGATCTTCTCAAGCTCGGGCAGATCAAGATCGAGGTCCCAGAGCTGGTTGAGTCCGGTCAGGACCGCGGCTGCGTCGCTCGAACCGCCGCCCAGTCCGGAGGCCACGGGTATGCGCTTCTCCAAACGGATCTCGGCGCCATGGCCCGCGTCAACGTGGTCCCGGAGCCGTCGAGCGGCGATGACGGCCAGGTTTTCATCCCCGGCGAGAGCGACATCGTCGCACACAAGCGTAATGTCATCCGCCGGGCTCAGCGTCACCGTGTCATGAAGGCCGACCGTCTGCATTATCGACACGATATCGTGGTAACCATCGTCCCGGCGTCCAAGCACCTCAAGCGTCAGGTTGACCTTCGCGTGCGCCTCAAGCTCAAGCACCCGCCTGTCGGTCGTCGGCCGCCTCCTCGCCGACAAGCGCGGGAGCCGCGGAGGCGGCCCGTTCTTGCATTCCGGCCCTTGCTTCGTAGAGGCGACCCCATTCGGCGGTGGAGAGCGTCCGGGGACGGCGGACGGGGTCAAGCCCGGCTCTGGCGATGATGCCGGCCGCCTCAGGTATTTCGATCAACAGCCCACGGGCCAAAGAATTGTGCAGTTGCTTCCGGGGCGCTTTGAATCCAGCGCGCACAAAACTGAAAAATGCTGGCTCGTCATCGATCTCCAGCGGCGGCGATGCGCGTTTAACCAGCCTGATCACGGACGAGACAACTTTAGGAGGTGGGATGAATGCCGCAGCTGGTACGTCGAAAACGACCTCGACATCGGCGTAATACTGCGTCGCCACCGAGAGTAACCCCATCCTTCCTTCTGGAGCCGCCATCTCACGCGCCACCTCCCGCTGCACCATCACGACCATCTCGGCCGGGGGATTGTCAGCCTCCAAAAAACGTCGGATTATCGGCGATGCCGCGTAGTACGGGAGGTTCGCGACAACCTTGTAGGACCGTTCCAGGATCTCCGGAAGGTCCCCGGACTCAGACAGGTCAAGATCGCGGGCGTCCGACTCGATCACGCGGATGTTTTGGTTTTCGAGGTAGCGCTCGGTGAGCATGTCGGCAAGGGCGCCGTCCAGCTCAACCAGCACCATACGCCCCGCCCGGTTCACAAGCATTTCCGTGATCGCGCCCCTGCCGGGGCCGATCTCTAGCACAAGTTCGCCGGGCTCAATGCGCGCCGCTTCAACGATGCGGACGGCTATCTCTGGATCGCGCAGAAAATGTTGCCCAAGTGACTTCTTCGGAGACCCGCTCGGCCGACGATTGCCGCCAGGCCGAGGGGGTCTCCGTGACTTGGTTGGAGAGTGGTCGTGCACCTTCATTTCGTTCGGACAGCGCCGGTATGCGCGTAGATTACGACTCGAGCCAGGCCGGCCTGCGTCGCCCAAGGGGCCCCGCTTACCGCTGCTTCCTTCCGGACCTGACGGGGTTCACGAGTCCTCGCCGCGCAGGACCCGACTCTCAACACCGTATCTACGACGTAGTGACCAACTTGTCCGACCTCCGGAAGGAATTAAGCCCTGCTAAAGCGGATTGCAGGTACAGGACACCGCTAGCTTCCCGCCTAGCACGACCATTTTCCAGTATACGGCTACGTCGCCCAAACATATGGCAGGATTTGGCCTCGATATAACGCCGGACTTTTGTCATCTGGGTAAACTGTTCAAATGCCTCAGAAAGTACGCAAAGCCGTAATCCCGGCCGCCGGACTCGGCACCCGTTTCCTCCCGGTGACACGAGCTGTCCCGAAACCTCTGCTCCCTGTACTCGACCGGCCGCTTATCCACTACGCGGTGGCGGAGGCGGCGGCGGCCGGGATTGATCAGATAGCGATGGTGCTTTCGCCGGGTGACGACGCGATCGCCGATTACTTCCGGCCGAACGTACGGCTGGAGAGAGCGTTCGGGGAGCGCGGGGACGCCGTCCGCCTGGCGCAGCAGAAGGAAATCAACGGACTGGCCGAGATCACGGTTCTT
The DNA here is from genome assembly GCA_027623795.1 of Chloroflexota bacterium. Taxonomy (GTDB): domain Bacteria; phylum Chloroflexota; class Dehalococcoidia; order Lucifugimonadales; family Lucifugimonadaceae. The sequence continues at coordinate 11,992 of JAQBUX010000004.1, read as the reverse complement.
GAACAGACGGTGGCCAGGGGCCTCGGCCACGCCGTGCTTATGGCACGCGATTTCGTGGGCGACGAGCCGTTCGCCGTATTTCTCCCGGACGATCTGATCTGGTCAGTCACCCCGGCCATCGCCCAACTGGCCCGTATCAGCGAGGAGCACGGCGGTAGCGTCGTGGCGGCGAAACGTGTGCCACAAGAAGCGATCCCCAACCTCGGGATCATCGATGCCGAATCCGTCGGTCATGGAGTTCACCGTGTCCGCGGCCTGGTCGAAAAGCCGCCCCTTGAGAAGGCGCCCAGCGACCTGGCGATAATCGGGCGTTACATCCTGACGCCGGGCGTATTCGACAGGATCGAGTACGGGTCGGCCGGGGCGCTCGGCGAGATCCAGCTAACCGACGCCATCGCCGCAGCCATCGGCGTCGAACCTGTCCACGCCTGTGAGTTTGAGGGCGACCACATCGATGCCGGCACGCCAGCGGGTATGCTGGCGGCGACTATCTACGAGGCTCGGCGGCGTCCTGAGTTTTCGGACGCCGTCGCCGCGCTGGGACTGACCCGGGCCTGACGTGGCGGGGTGCGATGCACCCATTGCCCGGTGGCGGCATCGAAAAGTGAGCCGGTAAGTAACGGCCTGATCCGGCGCCCACAGGTAACGCGATGCCAGCCGCGGGCGAAATCATCGTCGCCGGTGAACTTCGCCGAGAAAGCGTTTGGACATGTCACATCTGGCCGAGTTCCGGGCTGAGAAAGACACCTTTTTCGGCCGGGACGAGAACTCACCGCTCACCGACCGCCAGCGCACCATTTTCGATGGACTGTGCTACTTCGATGAGGCGCCCGAGCTGGTCTTCAAGTTGACGCCGAACCCGGTCAACGACCGCACGCAGGTCGATATCCCGGTCACGACCGGCGGCACGACATCTACCCACCGGTGGGCGACGGTTTCGTTTGCCATCGACGGCCAGCAGTCCACCCTCACGATCTTCCGCGAGGAAGAGGACGGGCCGATGTTTCTTCCGTTCCGGGACGCCACCGCCGGAGAGGAGAGTTACGCCACCGGACGGTATGTAGAAGTTCACATACTGGAGGACGGCGATATCTGGCTGGACTTCAACTACGCCTACAACCCGTACTGCGCGTACAACGACATGTGGACTTGTCCGATCCCGCCACCTGAGAACCGCATCTCGGCGCCTATCCGCGCAGGTGAGCGTGCGTTCTCCGACGCCGCGCACTGACTGGATGAGGCGTGTTGGGCCGGACGCGGGCGTCGTGCGCAGCACGGACGCCCTTCGAGAGCCTCAGGGCGCGTCGGCTGGGCTCAGGGCGGTGGGTGGGGTCGGGGCCCGTAGGTGGGCTTCGGAGCGCGCGGGTGGGCTCAGGGGCGAATTTGTTGGAGATGTCCGACCGGTTCTTTCAGAGCGCCTCGTTCCGGGCACCCGCGTGCTGAGGCTCTCGAAGCACGCAGCGGAGCTTCACGGCCGTATCCCCCGGCGCGGCCTACTCGCGCTCCAGCGACAGCACGGCCATGAACGCTTCTTGAGGCACGTCCACGTTGCCGATCTTCTTCATCCGCTTCTTTCCCTCGGCCTGTTTTTCCAGCAGCTTGCGCTTGCGGGACACGTCGCCGCCGTAACACTTCGCCAGCACGTTCTTTCGCATCGCCTTGACCGTCTCACGGGCGATCACCCTGTTGCCGACGGCGGACTGGATGGGCACCTCGAACATCTGCCTGGGGATCAGTTTGCGCAACTTGGCGACCAACTCCCGCCCTTGAAACTGGGCGTTGTCACGATGGAGGATCAGCGAAAGCGCATCGACGGGATGGTGATTCACGAGGAGGTCCAACTTCACCATGTCACCCCGCCGGGGCTCGCCGACGGCGTAATCCATCGACGCATAACCCTGGGTCCGGGATTTGAGCTGGCTGTGGAAATCCACCAGCAACTCGGCGAGCGGCATCTTGTACTCAAGCAGGACACGGGCATCGCCCGATGCCGACTCTGCTCCGATACTTGATCGCGAATCTGCCGCCTGAAGATACTCCATCCGCGTGTACTCCCCGCGGCGGGAGGTCACCAGCTCCATCACCGCGCCGATGTACCGTGATGGCGTCACAATGCTCAGGTCCACCCAGGGCTCAAGGATCTGGTCGATCTCCTGCACGGGCGGCAGCGCCGACGGGTTGTCCACCTCGATCTCGTCGCCGTTCATAAGAAGGACGCGGTATCCGACGCTCGGAGCCGTCGCTATAAGCGAAAGATCGTACTCGCGTTCAAGCCTCTCCTGTGTGACGTCCATATGAAGGAGCCCCAGGAATCCGCAACGGAACCCGAACCCCAACGCTGTGGACGACTCCGGCTCAAACGTGAGCGCCGGGTCGTTCAACCGCAGCTTCTCAAGCGCGTCTCGCAACTCCGGGAACGACTCTCCGTCCGCCGGATACAGGCCGGTATACACCATCGCCTTCATCTGTTCGTAACCCGGTAGCGCCTCTGAAGCTGGCGTTGAAGCGGAGGTCACCGTGTCACCGACGCGACAGGAATCGACGTCTTTCAGTCCTGTAGCTATGAAGCCGACCTCGCCGGCCTCGATGGACTTCTGACTCACCGGACTCGGGCCGAAGTACCCCATATCCAGGGCTTCGGCGGTAGCGCCGGTCGCCATCAAGCGAATTCGACCGGCGTGATCGAGCCGTCCATCTACCACACGGACGTAAGCCACGACGCCCTTGTACGAGTCGTACTTGCTGTCAAATATCATCGCCCGGAACGGCGCCTCGGAATCGCCGGACGGTGGAGATATGCGTTTGACAACGGCTTCCAGTATCTCGTCGACGCCTTCACCGGTCTTCGCGGAGACGAATACGAACTCGTCGTCGGAGAACCCGAACGCCGCGGCCATCTCGCCCGCGACCCGCTCAGGCTCGGCGGCCGGAAGATCGATCTTGTTCACGACCGGGATAACCGTGAGGTCGTACTTCATCGCCAGATAGATATTGGCGAGCGTTTGGGCCTGAATTCCCTGCGTGGCGTCGACGATCAATATCGCCCCGTCCGAGGCGGCGAGGCTTCGTGACACCTCGTAGGTGAAGTCGACATGCCCCGGCGTATCGATCAGGTTTAGCTGGTACTCCGCTCCGTCCGCAGCGTCATAAGACAGCCGGACCGCCTGCGCCTTGATCGTGATGCCGCGTTCGCGTTCCAGGGCCATCGTATCCAGGTGCTGCTCGGTCAGATCGCGGTCTGAGACGGCGCCGGTCGCCTGCATCAGCCTGTCGGCGAGTGTGGACTTGCCGTGGTCGATGTGGGCGATGATGCAGAAATTGCGTATGTGTGAAGGATCCATTACGTGAAATGATAGATCGGACGCGCCCCGGACACCTGCGTGACCCCCGCGTGACCAAGTGGCCGGCGTCCGTCAGTCCAGCGTTACCCCCACCGCACTGCCGATGCCGAAGGTGACGGCCGCGGCCACCGCGCCAACCAGCAGCATCCGCAAACTTCCGCGTAAGACCCCGTTGCCCGTAAACCCCGCCATCGCCCCGCCGACGACGAGCAGTGCCACCGAACTGGCTCCTGCGGCAGCAACGGCCGCCGAATTGCCGCTGACAAAAATGAACGGTACGACCGGAAAGACGGCGCCGATCGTGAAGGCGAGAAACGATGTCCACGCCGCCCCCCACGGGGATCCCAGTTGGGCCGGGTTCACCCCGAGCTTCTCCCGGGACAAAGTGTCGAGTGCGACCCCGCGGTTGGACGTAAGTTGCCGGGCGATGGCGATGGCGTCTTCTCTCTCCACGCCCTTTAAGACGTAGATTTCTTGTATCTGCATCGTCGCCATCTCGGGCTGCGTGTCGAACAGACGCTCTTCCACGCGAATGAGGTGTTGATACATATCGCGTTGCGAGCGCATCGAGATCCACTCGCCGGCGGCCATGGAAAACGCTCCAGCAAACAGTCCGGCGACACCCGCCAGCAACACGATCTGCGAGTCATCCGTGCCGCCCGCGACGCCCATGACAAGGCTGAAGTTGGACACCAGGCCGTCGTTGACGCCCAACACCGCCGCCCTGAGCGTTCCGCTGGCGCTCGCACTCCGTCCCAGGGCCGTCCGGATTCCGTCGAACGCTCCCGGTCCGCCAAGCTCGGCCAGTTCTGCCGCGTGTATCCGCGCCTCGTCCTCCAACTCACGCAAGGAAGGGTGCGCTGCGAACGCGGCGACGGCGCGCTCTTCACCCCGCATCAGAAGCGGCAGCGCCACGGCATGCTCGGAGCCGATGAGGCGCGATGCCCACCACACAACCCGCAACCGCAACCCGAGCCCGCGCTGACGTACCGTATCCGGGTCAACCCCAAGTTTTTCAGCCCACTCACGTGCGTGTTCCAGCTCTTCCGTGGCAAGTCTGGCAAAGCTGGACGCCTTCACCGGATCGCGCTCGGCATCGGCTATTCGCCTGTACAGGGCAGCGAGCTCCAGCTCGTGGCGCAGGTACGCTCGTAGTTCGGCCGGCTCCGGGGATGTTTCAGGGTTCAATGCCATTAAGGTCTCGAATGTAGCAGACGCGGCGGCGCGAACGCTGTGGGCAGTCGTGTGAAGATTCGGGTGTGCCAATAATTAGTCCGCGGCGACTTTTCGCCCGAAAAGTCGATGTCAGGGCGCCCGGTCAACGATTGCCCGGTCACGTCATCAATTTGGTTGCGTGAAATACGAGAGCCAGCCGGACGGCAGCGGCCAAATATGGACTCTTCGCTCGTCTTTCGGACGCTTAAAAACGTGCAGGGTCTATCTTCGAACCGTCTGTGGCCACAATCGGACGGGCCACTCCGAACTGGCTCGTGCAGTCGCCATCGGACGGGCCAACGACAACCTGAACTGCGGACGCGACCCGTGTTGCGACCGTGTGCCGTCGGTGGCCGATTAGCCCTTTATCCGTTTGGCCTCGTCAACCGCCATACGAAGAATCTCGTTCGCCTCATCCATTGCGGACTCCGCCTGCGTCAGCGGATCGTCGGCGCTATTTCCCGCCGCTATATCTTGAAGGGCGGTGATACCCACACGCATGGCGGCAAGCCTTTGTGACATCACCTCCCGGATCAGCGAGTGGTAGTCGCTGGTCACGATCGGAACGTCGATCGCGTCCCAATCCGCGATATCGGATTCGATCGCCAACGCTGTGTCGCGAAAGATCGGAAGGAGGCGGAAGGCGTTCCCACTTCTGGCTCCCAGAACGAATACGTCCTGATCGTCGGTCGAAGTCGCCTCGGACATCTTCGTTTCCGCGTTCACCATCGTCTGCGAGTGACGTTGGAAGATCGGATCAGCGGCGCCAAAATAGGTTCCCGTCGGCGAACTGCCACACGCCGCGGCGACCATCCCGGCAAACGCTATGGCGAGCAGCCTTCCGAGGGATGGAATCGGCGACTGACGGAGCCTAACGGTCGTAATCTGACTGCTCCACTGTAGTTGAAGTCGGACACTATAAGCGTCTTTCCGCCTATCGTCTCGTCAAAGGCGTCAGCCCCCGGCGCCATGTGATGTCGCCTGTATCATCCCGGGGCGACGCGAACATTGGTTGGTCGGGGACTCTGGAGCGCCAGGGCAACCGCCAGATCAGGTGAAGGGCATGGAATCGTTGGATGACCGTACACGTCTGGCGCGGACCCGCTTGACGCGATGACACAGCGAATCGCGTACGAGTGCCCCGGCGGCGCGCCGTTCCCTGTCGTGTGGCCGGACGCCGACTTGTCTCGGGACGAGTGGCGTTGGGACCAGGTCCACAACCCCACACCTTTGACACCGCTGTCCCAGGACCTGATCTCGTTGAAACGCCGGGGTATGTACCGCGGCGGTGAGACGACCGGCAGACCGTTCAATGAAGAGCGGATGTACTCCAACGGCTACGGCTTCTCACGATCGTTAAAGGGCGATCCGGCGGACGCGAAACATTTCCGGGCGATAGCGGAACGCGACTCCGCCGTGCGAATCGATCGATTGTTACAACTGTGGGAGTCCAGTTACAGGCCGGAATCAGAAGCGCTGACTCGTTCGATCCGTACGTGGGCATCCCCGGGCGATTCGTTGCCTTATCTTTTGCAACGCCTGGACGAAGTCGAAGCGGCATGGCAACGGCTCGGAGAGTTGCACACCCTTTCCACGGGGCTGGCCGGCATCGCTATGCGTGACTTTGAGGCTTTCTGTCGCGACGAGTTTGGCGACGATGGGCCCCGGATCGCCGTCGAATCGATCACCGGAATGCCGAACAAGTCGGTCGAATCGGCCGAAGCGCTGTGGGAACTTTCGCGCGAGATCGCTGGACACTCCGCAGTCGCTGACCTGCTTCGTGCGCGGACCCCGGAGCAGTTCTTCTCAGACCTCGATTCGGTAAAGGACGGACCCGAGATCAGGCTGCTGCTGGCCCGTTTCATGGACGTCTGGGGGCAGCGGAACGAGTCCTACTACGAGATTGCTTACCCGACGTGGCGCGAGGAGCCCGGTTTCGTGCTATCCGCCCTCCGGGCATACCTGGACGCACCAGATGAAAACAGTCCGGCTGTGCTCCACATGCGTGCGGAGGCGAACCGAGTGGCACGGACGGATGAGGCTCGGAAGCGCCTGAGTAGTCCAGGCAAAATCAACGAATTTCTGACTGGCCAGCGCCGTGCACAACAGCACACGATCCTCATGGAGGATCACAACTTCTACATCGACCAGAGGGGCTATTCGACACTCCGTATCCCATTCCTCGCGATCGGCGAGCGGTTGATGGCCGGTCGCGCGGTCGACAACGCCTCCGACGTGTTTTACCTCCATCTCGAAGAGATCAAAGGCCACGCCGGTCATCCTGACCGGACGTACGAGGCGCTTGTCTCGGAACGACGGGCCAGCCGCGAGTCATGGATGCATGTCCTGCCACCGCCCGTGATCGGGGGAGACGCCCCTCGCGCCGGAGCGACGCCAGCATCGGATGACGGGTTGCGCTCTCCAAACAGTATTCAGGGTCTCGCCGCCAGCGCGGGCCGCGTCGCTGGACCTGCAAGGCTCATCCTCTCCCTGGAAGACGCGCACCGGCTTTCTCCGGGCGATGTTCTGGTCACCTACGCCACCGCTCCACCGTGGACACCGCTGTTTGCGATCGCCGCCGCCGTGGTGACCGATGCAGGCGGCCCGCTCGCTCATTGCGCGGTCGTCGCACGTGAGTACGGGATACCCGCAGTCGTGGGCACAAAGTCAGCCACCGCACGCATCGCCGACGGCATGCTCATCACGGTCGACGGCACGACGGGTGTGGTGGAGATCCGGCCCTAAATTTTAGGGAAGGCAACGGCCATTCCACGTGTCTCGCCATACGTTTCCGTAGCAACCCGGGCGAGCGGTGGGCCGGATTTACGGTTACTCATGCGTTCTTCACGCCTCTGTGGCTAACATCTCCCGCCTTGGGAGTGGCGCCGCAAGATCGGCGTACTCATGCCAGCCCGAAGTTGACTGCCGCCCACTTTGGATCCATACCAGAGAAGCCCCGAAAAAGTAGTCGCACAGCAGTGGAACGAGGGAGACCCGTTCATCGGCCCGATGCGATACGACCACGCGCGACCGGGTGATGGGCCGTACCTCGTGACATTCGGCGGCGGGCGCCAACCGGTGCGCAACGGTGACTGGATCGTTCGCGACTCTTACGGGCGCTACTCGGTGACGCGTGAAGAGGAGTTTGCGGAGCGGTTCAAACCGGTTTGAGCGGCGGGGGTTCCGCCACGACCTTCAGGTCAGGCGGGCGGGCGCCGGGATCGGGTCGCCGATTAGCGGGCGGGCGTAATCCAGGAAATCGTCTGTCACCCGATACCGTTCCCGGTCCAGAAACTCTGTCGGCATCGCCTTGACCGCGCCCGCGACATCGACGAGCGGGACGGTGATCGAGGTGCATGAATATGCGCGCCCGGGGGAGCGCTCTATCGCCGCCATGACGTCACTCTGACCTTCAAGAGCGTAGCGGACCGCGGCGCGGCCAACATCCTCCGCCTCCCGGGCATCTACCGGTGAAACGGCCGGGATGAACGACCGTTGTATCGTGCCCGGCTTCTCGTCCCTGACGCGAACACCCAGACGTTCCATGAGACGCCGGGCCAGGTACGAGGCCGGGCTCTGGAAGTACTCGTGGCCGAAAGAGTCGACGTGATAGGGCTCGGCTCCGCCGCCGACGACTCCATCCGCTGTCCGTATGTTCTCCGCAACGACCGCGACCGCAAAGCCGTGACGCCGGTACGCTTCTTCTATCGCGACGAGCAGACGCTCCTCGTCGACCTCGACCTCCGGCAGGCCCAGCACATGCGGGGCATCGCGGTCGGTGTATTTGGCGAGCCCGGCCGATGCCGCCAACCAGCCAGCGTCACGCCCCATCACCTCGATGATGGCGATCGGGGCGGCGCGCGCCATGGCCTCGGCCTCCAACCCTGCCCCGAGCGTTGCCAGTGCGACGAAGCGTGCGGCGCTGCCGTAGCCCGGCGTGTGGTCGGTCCCGACCAGGTCGTTATCTATCGTCTTCGGGACATGAACGACGTTGAGCTTCATGCCGGCCGCGGAAGCGGCCTCGGCGATCCGGTGGCCTGTCTCGGCGGAGTCGTTTCCGCCGATCGGCAACAGGTATCCGATTTCGAGGGCGTCAAGCCTTTCGATGACGATGCCGATGTCGTCAGACGCGAGGCTATGACGACTCGAGCCGAGCGCCGCAGCCGGCATCTGAGCCACGCGATCCAGCAGATCTGATGGTTGACCGCTCAGGTCGATCGTCTCGCCGCGAAGCACGCCTTCGATTCCGTGGCGTGAACCAAGTATTCGGCCAGCGCGGGGATCGGCGCTCGCCTCGGCGATCACCCCGTACAGGCTCCGGTTGATGACCGGGGTCGGTCCCCCGGACTGGAAAACCAATAGGTTACGAGCGCGAGAGGTCACGGGCGAAATTGCTTTGTCATCGGGAGGCGGCTACTCCGGCGTTGTTAGCGGATTTCGTGGAAGGCCACCCCGATTATTCGGCGCCTGTCGTGAACAGGCAATGCTCATTCGCCCAACTCCGATGAGCCGCCGGTTCCACGACCGGTCGGCAGACAACCGGAGGCGTCCATCAGCCCGGGGGACCATGAAACTCGGCTATTGAGCTCTGCATGTCTGCAAGCTCGTTCGCGGCCCAGTCGGCTTCGACTCCCCCGTACCTCCTCACGGCCTGTACAACGCGTGAAGCGGCGGATGAGGTGGCTCCGGCATCCAGAAGTGACGCCCTGGTCCGCCTACTCAACACGTCTTCAAGCGTCTGCGCCATCTCGCCCAGCACACCGTACACGGCGTGTGAAAGTCTGTACGGGACTCCCGCGCAAAGCGGTGTTTTCAGATCCGGCCATCGTCCCTCAAGGTCTTTTATCGCGGCGATCTCAGCCCCGTAGAGAGTATCGGGTTCGTCGATATGTGAGGGCGACCGTATCGACTCGTCCGGGGTTTCGTCGTGCCCCTCCAGCTTCAATCCCGAGGTGACGCTTTTGGAGTTACGCAGCCGGGCGATCTCGACGGCTTTTGAGACGACCTGTTCCGCCATCAACCGGGCGGTGGTCCACTTGCCGCCGGCAATCGTCAACAGTCCGGTGCGGGACACCAGGATTCTGTGCGAACGGGAGATGCTGGATGTGGGAGAAGCTGAACCGTTGGAGATGAGGGGTCTGATCCCGGAGAACGTGGAGAGCACTTTTGAACGGCCCGCTTCTGGCAAGTACCTCTTCACCTCGTCGATAAGAAACTCTGCGTCTTCCAAAACCGCTCTGGGATCAGGGTCTGGCGAATCGACATTCACATCCGTCGTACCGATGAGCGTCCTCCGCAGCCACGGCAGAGCGAACACGACCCTGCCGTCACTCGTTTCCGGTATTAGCAGTCCGTGGCCCTCGCCGAGGAGAGAACCATCCATCGTGATATGTGTACCTCGGCTCCAGCGAATGAGACCGCTGCTTCCGCCAGCGTCCAACTCAAGCGTGGCATCGGTATGGACGCCTGTCGCGTTGATCACGACACGGGCGTCGATCTCAATGGACTTGCCGTTCCGCAGGTCTTCGGCCTCGACCCCGGTGACACGGCCGTGGTTGGTTCGGAGTGTGCGTACCGCGACGTAGTTCAGGACCGCCGCTCCGTGCGACGCAGCCGTTTTTGCGATCGCAAGGGCAAGCCGTGCGTCATCGGTCTGCCCATCGGGGAACACGATTCCTCCGCGCAGGCCTTTGGATTGGATTCCCGGAGCGACGCTCAGTACCGCATCGGAACTGAGGTTGCGCGCCCTCCCAAAGCCATCGCCGCGCGACATTGCGCTGTATGCGAAAAGGCCTGCGCCGTACTTGACGCTCTCCCATCGTGAGTAGGTCGGGACCACGATCGGCAGTGGGCGGACCAGATGCGGCGCGTTGCGCCTGAATGATCGGCGTTCACGTAGCGACTCGCGGACCAGTCTTATCCGGCCCTGGCGAAGATAACGGACCCCGCCGTGGATCAGCTTGGTACTCAGGCTGGAGGTGCCGCCTGCGAAGTCGCCCCTCTCAAGCAGAACCGTTGAATATCCGCGTGTCGCAGATTCAAGTGCAACGGAAAGGCCGGTCGCTCCGCCGCCGATGACCAGCACGTCCACGGGCTGCTCGGCCGCCCCGATGAATTCGATCATCGACGGGCGATCGAAAGGCAATCGCTTGTTCACCGGCATCCGGGATTGGATCGCTTCACCCAGTGCCTTCTGGAACGATTGTTGTCCACATCAAGCCCGCCAGCTTCTACGCTGGCGACGGGATGGGTCTGCGATGACGCCAGGGTGAGCGGGGCTTCCATGGTGAAGTGGGGGTTACAACTTCCGCCGTTAAGTCAGGCGCAGGCCATTTTTTGAAAGTGCCAACTCGAAGCCTGCCTGGTGGGGGAGGCGGGATTCGAACCCGCACGCCTTGCGGCACATGCTCCTAAGGCTTACTGGAGCTGTTCTGCGGTGTCCCAGAGTGTACGGTTTTTACGTTCACATGCCCTCGGATCGTCCCCGGCTGTTCCCCGTTGTTCCGCCCCGGTTGCTGTCAAAACTGCTGTCATTGCTGTCAACCTGACGCGGCCCGGTTGAACACCGCCTCCATAGCGTCGGCGACCTGCCCCTGCGTGCCCGGCACCGTGTGGGCGTAGACGTTCATGGTCGTGCTGACGTTGGCGTGACCGAGCATCTCTGAGACCAGCGTCCACGGCACGCCATGGCTCAGGGCGAGGCTGGCCGCGATGTGGCGGAGATCGTGGAAGGTTAGTGACGGGGACAGCCCGGCGTCGCGCGCCAGTGGCCGGAACTCCCGGCGCAGTACACGCTCCCGCCGGAGCGGCTCCCCGATCTCGCTTGTGAAGCACAGGTCCAGAGCGTTGTTCCAACCCGGGCCAACGCGGAGTGACTCCTCCATCTGCTTTGTACGGTGCCGCCGGAGCGCAGCCACCGCCATCGGCGCTAGCGCAATCGTCCGGCGCGATCTGGCCGTCTTGGGTTCCATGAGCCGGGCCTGTGCGCCTACCCAATGGAGGGTTGCCCGGATGGTGACGCTCCCCCGGTCCAGATCAACGGCCGCCCAGGTCAAGCCCAACAGCTCAGACATGCGCGCCCCGGTGGTGAGTGCCACAACGAACAGGGCCTCCAGGCGATGTTCGCGCGCTGCGACCAGCAGGCCGCTGGCCTGCGCCGCGGTGATCATCGGCAGGTCCCGGCGCGCCGGACTCGGCGGGTCGACGAGACGTGCAACGTTGCGGACCACTGCGCCCCACCGGACCGCCCGCTCCAACATGATGTGCGCCACCTTGTGGACGTGCCGGACGGTCGTTGGCGACAACCCGGTCGCCAAGCGGTCGGCGTACAACCGCTGAAGGTGCGACGGCTGGAGCCGGGCGAGGCGCAGCCGCCCCAGCGTCGGCAACACGTGGACCCGCAGCAGCGATTCGTAGTGAGCCCACGTAGCCGGACG
>JAQBUX010000132.1 GCA_027623795.1 Chloroflexota bacterium | reverse complement strand
CTACGGCCGTGTCCGGCGCGCCTGCTACGTCGACGGGATGAGCGTTCGCGAGGCGGCGCGGTTTTTCGGCCTGCACCGGGACACCGTCCGCAAGATGCTGGCGTACTCGGTCCCGCCCGGGTACCGGCGGAGCAGGCCGGTGTCCCGTCCAATGCGAGCTCTCCCTGGATACGAGGCGCGCCATAGGTCCCTTTGGACTGGAGGTGGATCAACCGTATCCGGCGAAGCAGCATCTCGTCGGCGAGCGCCCGGAGGGAAGGTCCGCGCGAAAGCCAGGCATAGTACCCGCTGGAAGAGACGCCCAGCACCCGGCACATTGTGGCCACCCGATGAACGGCCCGGTTCCGCATCACGAACTCGAAGACCTCCACAGGGTCGAGTCGGCCTCTCGAGCGAACCAGGCAGCGGCTTTTTTTAGGATCTCCCTTTCCTCGCGCAGCTGCCGATTCTCCCTGCGCAGACGGCGGATCTCCTCTTGCTCCCCGGTCGTGAGGCCGTCATGGCGCTCACCTTCGTCCATGCCGGCCTGCCAAGCCCAGGCGCGGATCGACTCAAGGGATGGCTCGAACTCCCGAGCCAACTCGGCTGGCGACCGGCCAGCCCGGACCAGTTCTACTATCTGACGACGGAACTCAGGTGGATATGGCGGACGCGTTCTTGGCATCGTGAACAACTCCTCTTCCAACAGAGCATCAATGTGTCCACCAAATCGGGTCAACTCCAGTTGTCAAATTGGATGGGCGATGGAGAAGCCGACCAGCCGAGGGGAGCTGTTCACACAACCTTCGGCATGCCGGACCGACCGGCTTCACGAGGCCATACAGTCGAAGCAGGCGCAGCTATGACGCTCTGGCGCCCCCGGAGGGAGTCGAACCCCCGACCAACTGCTTAGAAGGCAGCTGCTCTATCCGCTGAGCTACGAGGGCGGGTCGCCAAGTCTGGATGCGGCATATTACTGCCGGGTCTTTTGCGCTCGTCGGCATCCCGAAGTTTACTTCAGACACCGGAATCCGTTGGACGGCCGGTTTAGCGCACGCACATTCTATTTGGATCGAGGGCGATCTTCACGAGGACGCCCGCTTCATGATCGGGCGAACCACCCTGTGAACCTTGGTTCATATGATCGACATAAAAGTGGAATGAAAGACCGGAAGCGTCCGATCCGATGCAGTTGGCTGAGGATTGGACGCTCATCACCCCGCGGGGAACAGTTACGTTCGACTTGTAAGGACGGCGCTTTTGGTCGTCGTCCCGCGGTCGGATCGTAGGCCCGCGCCAGAAGCGAACGAGAATGGTCGGTCGCCAGTTCCGGGCAAGAAGTCACTCGGAGAGACTGGAAACTCCCGGAAACCGGCGACGGGTTGGTAGTACCGGGCCGCGAGCGGTGGCTGCTATGTTTGACGATCATGACCTGTGCCGACTCGGGAGTTTGAGTGGATGAGATCGACGGTCCACAGACTCGCGCACGGACCGCCCGTGCCACGGGGCCAGATCAGCCCTACACTTGAATAACTGAATAACACCCCACGGGAACCTGATGCCCCACATGTCACGACCTTGGAAGGGCAGGTTCACCGGACTGAACACTCGCCATACAGGAGCGACTTATCGCCACAGCCTCGTTAACCGCGGCGCAATCTCCGGCTTCTATCTCTGACTACGGTGATCTAAAGCGAATACTGTCTGAGGCTGGCCTGCGGGCGGCCCAACCTCGCTACTACGTATACAAATCTGCATTCAACGCCCTTGCCCTCGCGGGCACCATCGCGCTGGCGTTGTGGTCTCCGCACCCGGCGGTTCTCGTCATAAGCGCCGTCCTGTTCGGATTCATGCTCACCCAGAACGGCATGCTCGGCCACGACGTCGCTCATCGTCAGGTGTTTCGCAAAGGGCGTGAGGTGTCGCTCGCCGGGTGGATTCTCGGCAACCTCCTCATGGGCGTCAGCTACTCGTGGTGGACTCGCAAACACAATCTTCACCACGCAAACCCGAACCACCCGACTGACGATCCCGACGCCAGCTACCCTATGCTCGCCATGTTTAAGGAGCAGTTGGCTCATCGGCGCAGAATACTGTTGCCGGTGATAGCCATGCAGGCCTACCTGTATCCGTTCTTCACAATGTTCCTGTTCATCACCATGAGGGTCGGCAGCGTCGAGCAACTGTTCCGCCGAGACGCGCCAATGCGGATACGTCAGGGGCTCGGGTTAGCGCTGCACCTGTCGCTCTACATTCTGTTGCTGACTCAACTTGGGGGTTGGCCACAAGCGATTACTTTCCTGGTCATCAGCCAAATCATGTTTGGCCTGTACAACGGCTCCGTATTCGCCCCGAACCACAAGGGCATGATGATGATGTCGGACGATGAACCGCTCGATTTTTTGCGGACCCAGGTGCTCACCTCACGCAACGTCCGCGGGGGCTGGTTGGTCGACTTCTGGAACGGCGGACTCAACTACCAGATTGAGCATCACCTATTTCCGACGATGCCGCGGAATCGGCTTAGCGACGCACAGCCGCTCGTCCAAAAATTCTGCGCCGACCGAGGGATTTCATACCACCAGACCTCGCTCGCCGAGTCGTATCGGGAGATTTTCAACCATCTCAATGAGGCCGGATCTCCAGCCAGGGAGGGGGGTGAGTAGTTACAACTATTCCTCGTCGCTGTATCGCAGAGAGGAACGCTGGAACCCGTTGCGCGGTTTGCCCCTAAGCGCGCTCCGCGTAATGCGTCTACAATCTCAAGTGAATTCAATCTTTGCGCCCTGCGAATCGTTTCCTTCAACGGCCTCGACCATCCGTTGATTTGGCCGGTTGTCCGGGGTGATTCTCATAAGGCGGTCCCGATCTATGCCCCGACGTGGCGGCCGACCCTCCGATTCTGATTCCTACGACGAGGAGTTGGACAACACCACCTCAAACCCGATGATCCAGATCGCCCAACCTACCGGGCGGGAGGACGTCGACGACGACGACGATGAGCCATCGGTTGTTGTAGCCACGGAAGGTGTTACAACCGTTTCGGAACTCGACCGCTGGGAGGCGTCCCGATCCGCGATTCAGGCCGCCAACGCCAGTGAGGCGTGGGTCCAGCAGGCCGCCGAGAGCGAACTCACCGAAGACCCGGTGCGTCTGTATTTGCGTGAGATTGGCCGCGTCGACCTGCTGACCGCAGAGGACGAGCGAGTCCTCGCAAGGGCGCTGGAACTCGAGAAGCGGCTGATCGAGATCGAGGCGGAGATCGCCGCGGAGACGGGGAGGCAGCCGACCGCACGCATAACCGTGCTGGGCCTGCTCCAACGTCTTTACGGAGTTCGCGATACGGCAATCGCTGTGGCCCGTTTCCTGGGTCTCCCGGACGACGTGCGGCTTTCCACGGTCATGCACGACCCGGATATGCGCGACCTGATCGACGGGCCGATTAACGAGGTCCTCGTCAACTATCTGTCGGACACCCTCCAGATCGAACCGGAGGATGCGCAGAAACTGGTTGTCGAGCTGTCCATTGTTACGCGGCTTCTGCCCCCAGAGGTGATCGACGTTCTGGAGGATGACCCGCCCGTTTTCGAGATCGAGAACGAGATCGCAAACGAGGGAATCGAAGACAAGCTTGGCATGTACGAGCTTCTCTTCCACTCTCACCTTTCGCGTGTGAGAGAGGCGAGCACGAAGTCCCAGCGCCACCTCGCGGAGGCCAACCTCCGGCTGGTGGTCAGCGTCGCCAAAAAGTACATCGGGCGCGGCATGAACCTGCTGGACCTGATCCAGGAAGGCAACATCGGCCTTATTCGTGCGGTCGAAAAGTTCGACTATCGCAAGGGTTACAAGTTTTCGACATACGCAACGTGGTGGATCCGCCAGGCGACCACTCGGGCGATCGCTGACCAGTCACGTACCATCCGCGTTCCGGTACACATGGTGGAGACGATCAACAAGCTGCTTCGCGTCAGCCGCCGACTGGTACAGGAGTACGGTCGAGAACCCACCACCGACGAGATCGGTCGCGAGATGGAGATGACTGCCGATAAGGTTAGAGAGGTACTGAAGATCTCTCGCCAACCGGTGTCTCTCGAGACGCCGATCGGAGAGGACGGGGATGCCCGGCTGGGCGATTTCATAGAAGACAAGGACGCTCCAGCGCCGACCGAAGCCGCGTCCTACCATCTTTTGCGCGAACAGGTTGATGACGTGCTCGGCACGCTGAGCCTGCGAGAACGCCGGGTCCTCCAACTCAGGTTCGGATTGGAAGACGGCCGAAGTCGCACACTTGAAGAGGTCGGCCGCGAGTTCGGCGTGACACGGGAACGCATCCGGCAGATCGAGGCCAAGGCGTTACGAAAGTTGCGTCACCCGGCACGGAGCAACAAACTCCGCGATTTCCTGGAGTAGGGTGTCAGGCGTTCCGGAGGAGTCTGGAACGACCAGACCAGAACAACCCAGAACAATAAAGAAAGGCGGCCTTTTGACGGGCCGCCTTTCTTTATGGGCAGGCAAGTAAGCCACTACACCCTGGTTCCGGCGTCGGGCGAGTGGGCCATGGGGTTTGCTTATCATGCTTATCAAAGGTCGGGCGTGCGCCGGTGAATCGTGGTTTAACCCGGGACCTCCACCCACTACGTCGGTTGCCAGCCCGGGTTGCCAGCCGGTTTCTCGTAACGAGAAGAGTCCGAACACGACCCCGGTTCTCGGGACGATTTGGACGTTCCGGACGCCGGCGTTTTCGATTCGACCCGTCTTTCACCGCCAACATTCGGAGAGGATGCGTATCCCGCGCGACTCGCTCCCGCGTGGGGGCGGTTATAATCCCGGGATTGTGGCCGGGTCTCGCAGCTAAACCTGAGCTGAACGTATAGCAACACCCCCGGCTGGTTCGTTCGCCGTACAGGAGGCAGTGATGACCTCGAAGGTCTATTTCATGGACGCCCGGAGTGACTCGGCCGACACGAGTCTGATCGCCAAAACCTTAACCGTATTCGATGCCGCCGGGCTCGACAAACTGGTCCACCCGGGCGACGTTGTCGCAATCAAGGTCCACTGTGGTGAGTGGAACAGCAGCGCGTATCTGCGTCCTGTTTACGCCCGCGCGCTTGCGGACCGGATCAAGGAACTCGGTGGTCGTCCATTCGTCTGTGATACCACGACGCAGACGTACAGCCCTTACGGGAGTCGGGCGACCGAGCTTGACCTGCTGGAGACAGCGTCACGCAACGGCTTTAACGCCACGACGCTCAACTGCCCCTTCATCTGCGCTGACGGATACGTCGGAACAAGCGATTACCGGGTCGACATCCCGGAAGGCTTCATCCTTAAGGAAGCCTTTGTCGCGCAGGCGATCGCCGCGGCAGACGTGCTGATCGCGCTGACCCACTTCAAGGGACACGGCATGGGCGTTATTGGCGGGGCGCTTAAGAACCTGGGCATCGGCGCACAGTCGAAGCGCGGCAAGTTCAACGTCCACATGGGCAGGCACCCGAAGTACGGCGTGGGCGACGCGATGGAGTTCCACCCCGAGAACTTCAAGGGCAAGGCCGGGGACCCTGACTGGACGATCCTCGAAGACTGCTGCCCCCTCAGCCTGTTTGAGGTCACGGACAACGACGAGCTCAAGTGGGAACGGGAGAAGTGCATCAACTGCCTGGGTTGCATGGGCATCATGAACCCCCGTGGCATCTTCAGGCCGAACCTGTCCAACTTCGACGCCACAGACGCCGCCATCGCAGACGCAGCCCTGGGCGTGGTTAAGGCCGTCGGCCCGGACCGCGTCGGCTTTGTCACGGTCGCCGTGGACGTATCACCGAAGTGTGACTGCGCCGGCTTCTCAGACGTGCCGATCGTTCCGCACCTCGGCGTGTTCGCCAGCACCGACCCGGTCGCCATCGACCAGGCTTGTGTGGATGCCGCCCAGCACGCGCCGGGAATCCCCGGGTCGCTGTCTGAGGAGGTCGGGGTGGACGCGCCGGGTGACCGCAAGTTCGATCTGGCCGGCTCATCTATCGAAGGCGCCAGCGAGCAGACGACCATCAACACCGGTGTCGTGAACGGACTTGGATCACGCGAACACGAGCTAATCCACGTGGAGCGGGCAGGGGCAGCGAAGTTCCGCTTCCCGCTCGACCGGCGACCGACTCGACAACGCTTTGCGAAGATGTTCGAGAAGTTCCAGCCGTTCCCGTTCGACCGCTATGACACCCGTGGCTTTAACCGCCTCCCAGAAGTGGATCTGGACGCCGTCAAGGGCCACTCTGGGCCGACGATCGACCCGCACTCCCACGCAGATGCTCCGTACCACGGAGATGGTGCGTGGCACCCCGGTATGGAAGAGGCCGCAGGACACAGCGGGATGAACCCGACACCCACCGAAAGGGCGGAGACTCCCGCGGGCGACGACTAGGTACGAGCGGTCACAGGGCCGCCGGATGCCGACTTATTGAGATAGGGGCGAGGGCGTTCTCCGTTAACGGAGAACGCCCTCTCTATTTGTCTGACTTCGACGCTTGCCTCTCGACGGCTTTTCGGCCATCCTGATTGCGACGAGTTTGGCGATCCCCATACCGGTGGACAGTCGAACACTAAGATGATTACCCTCCCTGCGTCGGAGCAGCCCCGCCGATGGAGCCGCCCGGACAGCCGGACAGGGAGCTACAAGGAGACGGGAACAGTTGGCCAGAGCACAAGACCAGCTCGACGAAGCGATCGCCATCACTCGTGAAGTGGCAGGCGGGCTAGGCGACGACCTCAAGACGCGGGCTGAGTCCGCGGCGTCCGGCATGGAGGTCCATCGGGAGAAGTTCTTCTTCCAGTCGCTAACCGGCCTGCCGTTCGCCGTCAAGGCGAACAGGGCCGCAAAGGCGATGTCCGCCGCCGCCAACGACGCAACGATTGCGGTACTGGAAGCGGTTGTCAGGGAGATCGATGACAAGGCAGACGCCCCCGGCACGGTCCTGACCTAACTTGTCGACGATCCTCGTAACGGGAGGCGCCGGCAGCATGGGCCGTCTTGTCGTCGGCCGTCTATTGAATGCGGGCCACTCCGTGCGCGTTTTCGACCTGCCGAGCGCCAATTACGGAGGACTCGAAGGCGAGCAGCGCGTTGAGGTCGCACGCGGCGATCTGACTGAGCCCTCGGATGTCGCCTCGGCTTGCAGCGGCGTCGACGCCATCGCCCACCTGGCCGCGATATTGCCCCCGGTGGCGGAGGCCAACCCGGAGCTAACGCGTCACGTAAATATCGACGGAACACGAGTCCTGCTCGAGGCGGCGGTTGCCGTTGCGCCTTCGGTTCGCTTCGTATTGAGTTCGTCCGTCAGTGTCTACGGGGACACGTCGCCGCAGGGCGATGAGATATCAGTCCGCCATCCAACCAATCCAGACGACGTTTATGCGGAGTCGAAGGCGGAGTCGGAGCGCATCGTAGTTGAGTCAGACCTGGACTGGGTAGCGCTGCGGATATCCGGTGTAGCCGTGCCGGTATTCCAGGAGCCGCCTGCGGAGTGGCCATTTACGCCCGATGAACGGATTGAATTTGTTCATCGCGACGACGCCGTGTCCGCGCTCACCGCGGCTCTGACGGCCACCGGCGCGGGCCGCAACATCTTCAACGTCAGCGGCGG
>JAQBUX010000131.1 GCA_027623795.1 Chloroflexota bacterium | reverse complement strand
GCCGCCGGACGACGGTGGGTTTAACGAGCCGCCGCCGCCAGACGACAGTGGGTTTAACGAGCTGCCGCCGACTGATGGCAGTACCTTTGACGGACCGCCTCCGCCTGATGACGGTGGTTTTCACGAGCCGCCTCCGCCGGATGGGACCGAGTTCGACGGACCGCCGCCGCCAGACGACGGTGGGTTTAACGAGCCGCCGCCGCTGGATGGCAGTACGTTTGATGTACCCCCTCCGCCTCATGACACCGCGTTTGACCCCAACTTTCCCGACAGCTTCCCGCCTCCTCTTCCCGGGGACGACAATTTCGATTTCAACGCGTTCGGCGGAGATCCGACAAGCTTCGATAAAGACCAGTTCGCTAACTTCGACCCGAATGCCGTGGGCGACTTCAGCGCGGATCAGTTCGCCAACTTCGACCCGAACGCCGTCGGTGGGTTCGGGGCAGAACAGTTCGCCAACTTCGACCCCAACGCCGTTGGTGGTTTCAGCGCCGACCAGTTCGCCAACTTCGACCCGCTGGCAATGAAAGGCTTTAACCCGGACCAGATCCAACAATTCGACCCGCTTGCGATGGGCGCTTTCGACGCAGAGCAATTCGAGCAGTTCGACCCGTTTGCAATGACGGGCTTCGACGCAAGTCAGGTTGAGCACTTTGACCCCGAAGCGGTCGCTGGCTTCCGCCGAGACCACCTGACGGGCATGGATGCCGGCGCACTGGTCGGGTTTGCGCCGGACCACGTTCGCAACCTGGGCGAGGAAGCCATACAGGGCTTCGGCGACAAGGTGTTCGACTTCGACGACTTCGACCTGGAAGTCAGGAAAGAACTTATCGGCGACGAGGCACAGCGCATGGGCGGATTCGGTTCGTTTGCTGACCTGATCGGACATTTCGGCGGCGAACCCGGCGATGGGCCGACGGAAGAAGAGTTGAAGGCCATGGGTTGGGACACTAACTTTGACCCGTCCACCCTGGACCTTGGCTCGGACGACATAGACGTAACCGTCATCTTCGATGAGGTCGCTCTGGCGAACGCACTTGCTGCGTTTGGAAACTAGGGTCTTCACCGGCTCAGAGTCCAGATAAGTACGACCCCAGAGAATCGCCCGACCTGTAATCGGGTTGCCGCAGATGATGACGAGGCGTCCGCAAATGAGCGGGCGCCTCGTCGCGTCCGGCTATTCGCCAATAACATCCGGCCGTTAAGATCAGTCGGCACACCACGACAGCGAAACAAGCAAGCGATTTCAGACGGAGGCCGACCATGGCCGGAGCGAAACGACCCCTGCTCGCGATAACGCTCGGCGACCCCTCGGGCATCGGGCCTGAGGTTGTCGCGCGCGCGCTCGCCGAAGCGCGTACCTATGAGATCGCCCGGCCCGTCGTGGTGGGAGCGGTGCGAGCGATGCAGCGGGGGATCGACGACACGGGGGTCGGGTTACGCGCCCGGCCGGTCGAGTCGGTCGAAGATGCGGGCAACGAGTTCGGCGTTGTCGACGTTTTGAACGTCGACGGCTTCGAGGATGCCGAGTTTCCGCTCGGTGAGCTCTCGCCCGTATCGGGGGAGGCCGCTCATGCATGGATAGAACGCGCCGTACTGTTGTGCCAGGACGGCTCTGCGGACGCCATGGTTACCGCGCCGGTCAACAAGGAGGCGCTCAGCCTCGCGGGCTCGAAAGACCTCGGCCACCAGGAAGTGTTCAAGCGGATGTCCGGGTCGGACTACGTCGCAACGATGTTGGTGTCTGGCGACCTCAGATGTATGCACCTGAGCACCCACCGGTCGCTCAAGCGCGCCGCTGAGTACGCTACGCGTGAAAACATCCTGATGGCGACGCGGTTGACGCACGAGACGTTCAAGAGCTGGGGGTTCGAGAGTCCGAGGATCGCGGTGGCTGCGCTCAACCCTCACGGCGGTGAGAACGGCATGATCGGCGACGAAGAGATCACAGACATCGGCCCGGCCGTGGAAGACGCCCGTTCTGAAGGCATCGACGCAAACGGCCCGATCCCGGCCGATTCCGTGTTCAACCAGGCGATCGCAGGCAAATGGGACGTGGTGGTCGTGCTTTATCACGACCAGGGCCACATCCCGATCAAAGTACACGGGTTCGAGGAGAGCGTGAGCGTCAACCTCGGAATCCCGTGGATTCGCACCTCCGTGGACCACGGCACGGCCTTCGACATCGCCGGCAAAGGGATCGCACAGGCGGTGAGCATGCGCGAGGCGATCAAGCTGGCGACGCAACTCGCAACGGGAGTTCGGCCGTCCTGATCGCCCAATGGCGTCCGTCTCAAAGTGGGTACGCGGAAACGCCGTTCATATAATCGATTAGCGCCTCGTTCCGACGCGGGCGCGCAATCTTGAATCGAGGACGACCTCTTGAAGCTTGGATTCATCGGCGGCGGCGTGATGGCTGAGGCGATAATCGCCGGAGTACGCCGGGCAGGCCTGGAAGCTGATGTAACCGTCGGCGAGCCGGTCGCTGCACGGCGGACGGCGTTGGAGAGCGTTTACGGCGTGACAGCCGTGGCGGAAAACTCGGCCGCCGTCAAAGACGCCGACATGATCGTGCTGGCCGTAAAACCGCAGCAGATCGACGGCGTGGCCGCGCAGATCGGCGGCTTGTTGGCCCCGGATCAGACCGTTCTCTCGATATTGGCCGGGGTAAAGATGCACACGCTCGGGACGAAGCTGAACCACGGGCGCCTGATCCGCGTGATGCCCAACACACCGGCGCAGGTGGGCGAAGGAATGTGCGCGTGGACGGCATCGCCGGAGGTGCCAGAGTCTGTTCGTGTATTCACCGGTCAGATGCTGGACGCGCTGGGCGTCTCGATCTACATGGAAGACGAGAAGTACGTCGATATGGCGCTGGCGGTGAGCGCAAGCGGCCCTGCGTTCGTATACGTGTTCATGGAATCGTTAATAGACGCAGGCGTCCTACTTGGCCTGCCCCGCCCAATGGCGCATACGCTGGCGCAACAACTGATAATCGGCAGCGGCGTGCTGGCGCGTGAGACGGGCAAGCACCCGGCGGAGTTGCGGAACCTGGTCACCTCCCCCGGAGGGACGACAGCAGCGGGGTTGCAAGCGCTGGAAGAGGCAGGGTTCAGGGCCGCCGTCGTCAACGCAGCTGTCGCAGCATGGGAACGCGGCGAAGAGCTGGGCAAAGGATCGAAGTGAACGATCTACTCCACTTGATTGGCTTCGCGATGGAGTTGATGGCGTTCGCCATCATCGCCCGTTCGCTGACGTCGTGGTTTCCGACCGCCCGCAACAATCCGGTCGTACTGATCCTGTACCAGATCACGGACCCGATTCTCTTGCCTTTGAGCCGTGTAGTGCCGCGCCTTGGAATGTTCGATTTCACGCCGATGATCGCCGTGATCGTTCTATTCACTCTCTCGGGCCTGTTCCAGAGCGCTTGATGGTCAAGCTCCAAGCCGTTTACGGACTTCGATCTCAGACAGCCCCGACACCCGGACCTGTTTCCTTCTGGCAGTTTTGCCGTGGGTTACATGCACGGCGGATCGGGCAACGCCGAGAGACTTCGCGAGGAGCTTACGTACCGCTTCGTTAGCGGCGCCGTCCACGGGGGGCGCAGCGACGCGTAAACGTAAGGTTCCGTCTGAGAGGAACCCGAGAACGCCGTCGGCGCTGGCCCGCGGTTGAACACGCACCGTGATGCGTGCGAAGACGGGCTGATCACTGGCCATGTACGCCATCCGTCCTTCCAACACGAGCCCGTCTCAGAAATCGCAGGCGGGCGGAGTTCTACGAAGGAACTTCTCCCTCACCTTAGTCCTCTCCCGCTGGGAGAGGAGATTTCCGAGACGGCCTCACACCCGGGGATTCATGTGACGTACTAACGCGTTTGCCTTGCGGGCTAGCGAGGGGTCCCTACCCGGCAGGACGGATCGACCGTACACACGAAACGTCGCGTTGGGCCTTCGGGATTCCCACCTGCGTGGGAATGACGCGAAACGTCGGATAATCCGAAGGCTCAGGACGTTCAGGCGTGCGCCATCGCTCCGC
This sequence comes from Chloroflexota bacterium, assembly GCA_027623795.1. Taxonomy (GTDB): domain Bacteria; phylum Chloroflexota; class Dehalococcoidia; order Lucifugimonadales; family Lucifugimonadaceae. The sequence goes on along the minus strand of JAQBUX010000131.1, from coordinate 3,654 downwards.
CGTCGACAAATATCGTCTGGCCGGTCGTGAAATCTGAAAAATTCCCCGCCAGGTAAATCAGCAATGCAGCTATGTCGTCCGGCGTGCCTTTGCGGCGAAGTGGAAGGTACCGGACCAGGAGCTCCTTTTGCTGTTCTTCGAGTGGCGGCGGGTTCAACTCCATCCAGCCGGTGGCGATGCAGTTGATCCGCACGCCGGCCGTACCCCACTCGAGCGCCAGCGATCGCGTCATCTGCTGGATCGCGCCCTGCGATGCCGAAAACGGAGCGTGATTTGAAAGTCCGCGCTCCGCCATCTCCGAAATGACGTTGACGATGTGGCCGTTTCCCTGCGTCACCATCCTTCGGCCGGCGGCGCGCGCCCACCTGAAGGCCGACCCGGCGTTGCCGTCCATTACGGTGTTCCACTCGAACTCCGTCGTGTCGAGCGCCGGCTTGCCGAGCGCCGTCTGAGATGCGTGGATCAGGATGTCCAGTCCGCCGAGCCGGGAGACCACGCGGTCCGCCGCCGCATCCGTATCGTCGAATCCGTCGAAATCGCCAACGAGGGTCTCGGCGCGCTTGCCCATCCCGCGAACCGCATTTGCGGCAGATTCCACGTGCTCAGCGGAGTGGCCGGCAATAGCGACATCGGCGCCCGCCTCGGCGAGGGCCGCGGCGAAGACCGTCGCCCAGCCGCGCGCGTCGGCGGTTACCAGGGCGACTTTGCCTTCCAGGGTCCAGTCTGTCGGAACGGGCATCTTAAAGTCCTTGTTGTACAGGGTGACGGCCGAAAGAGCGTAACGAGGGTGCCGGGCGTCAGGCGAGCTCGGTTATCGGCCCGTAACCGGTCGGCGCCATGCCCCCGGCGAGGCCCCCGCCATCGACGATAAACATCTCGCCCGTCATGTAGTCGGACGCGGCGGAAGCCAGCCAGACAGCAACCGGCCCGAACTCGCGCGGGAACCCCGTCCGACCCACGGGTATTAGATCGCCGCGAGGAAGTGACATCGAGGAAGCGTTCGTCGCTTCCGTCGGGAAGAAACCGGGGACGATGGCGTTACAGGTGATGCCGTAGCGACCCAGGCTGACCCCGAGAGCCCGCGTCAGATTTACGACACCGCCCTTGCCCGCCGTGTACATGTAGTTGTCGCGCCCGCCCCGGAATCCGAAGCCTGAAGCGACGTTGACGATCTTGCCGGAGCCGCGGTCCGCCATGTGCTTCGACACGGCGCGGGAGCAGTAGAAGGCGGAGCTCAGGTTGGTCTCAATCCCCACCCGCCACGACTCGTCCGTGATCTCCCACAACGGTGGCCTGCCCTCGTCGCGGACAATACCGGCGTTGTTGAACAACACGTGGATACCGCCCCACTCAGCCAGAACGGTCTCGAACAGCCGGTTGACCTGAGCGGTATCGGTGACGTCGGTGGAGACGGCCATCGACTTCGTGCCGGCCGCTTTTACGATGTCGGCCGCCTCGTCGATCGGACCCTGTCGACGGCCTGCGATGGCGACGTTTGCTCCGGCCTCCGCCATGCCCCGTACCATTTCGCGGCCGAGGCCCGTGCCGCCGCCGGTAATCACGACGTTTATTCCGTCAAGGTTCAGCGCATCAAGTACGCCCATCCGGTTCTCCCCGTAACTTGCTGAAGTCTCCGCGTTTAGCGCGGGATCGTTTGCAGGGTAACTTCGCCAGCGTCCAACGTGTGAAGCTGACCATCGTGGTCTCGCAAAAGAAGACGTCCGTCGTCATCGACACCCTCGGCGACTCCGCGGGCCGATCCAACGCCCCAGTTCACTTCAACCTCCCGTCCGATCGTCTCAAGCCGTCCGCTCCACTCCGAGACAAGTGCGCTCATTCCGCCCGGAGCCGTATACAACTGGTCCATCTCCGCCAGCAATCTACGCATGACTTCGCGCCGTGACCCTGATTTCCCGTTCAGGGTCCGCAAGCTGGTCGCGATCTCCGCGATCTCCGGGTGCGCCGTAGCGTCCAGGTTGACATTCACTCCCGTACCGACCACTGCGTAGTGCCCCGCCGCCGAACGACCGGACTCGGCGAGCGTGCCAGAGATCTTGCGGTCAGTCACTCGGACGTCGTTCGGCCATTTCAGCGTCACGTGTTCGCTCGTAAAGGCGTCGAGTGTTCGGGCGACGGCAAGACCGGCGAGGAGCGGCATCTTCGGGAGGTCTACCGGCTCAGGCCGCAGGACGACCGAGAAAAGCAGGTCAAGGCCGGGCGGCGAGATCCAGGATCGCGACATTCTGCCGCGACCCGCCGTCTGTCCGTCGGCGATAACCACGAGGCCTTCGGGTTCGTCGGCATCGGCGGAACGGCGGGCGTCGTCATTTGTGGAGGCGGTTGTCTCGTGCCACACAATTCGCCGCCCGATCACGGCCCGGCCGTCCACAGACTCAAGTCCGTGGAATTCATTCGTCCTGTCGTTCACTTCGCCTCCGATTGCCGCCGTAGTATCGCCGCCGACAATGGCCTGTCAAACCTGTTGGGTCCGTCTGCAAAGTGTTGGGGGAAACCCACATGCCTATAGGTAGGTCCAAGGACGGCGGCGGCGACACGCCCGGCTAGTGTGAGACAACAATCTGGCAGGGAAGAGGGGTTGGTGTCGCAGAGGCAACGCCAGTGACGTGACGAGACGACCGTGAGGTACGTATGGCCCAACAGCCATCGAACAAGAAACCGGATGAAATGCACTCGGAATCGCTCGATGCACTCTGGCGCCAGGCGCTTCTCGTAAGAGAATCGTCCCGCGACGAGATAGAGCCCACCCGCCGCCGCAGGGCCGAGGCCGAACAGGCCAGGCATGAGGCCGAACAGGAATCGATAAGGGCGACCGAAGAGCTGTGCGCGGATATCCGCGCGGAGGCGCAATCCGACCTCGAAGATGCCAAGGCAACCCTCGAGCAGGCCCGCGAACTGCAGGTCCACATAGCGGCCGAGCTCGATACGGCGCGCTCCATCAAGGAGCAGGCTCTGGCCGAAGCGGCGCAAATCAAGGAGCAGGCCAACGAAGAGGCGAACGCTGAGTTGTCAGCAGCCCGCGGTGTGCTGGCGGATGCCGAGAAAAAGGCGGAGGGGATCATAGCGGACGCCGTGGCCGAGGCCGAACAGGAGGTCTCGTCGCTGCATCGAAGGGCGGGAGAGGAGATCCAGCGAATTGCCGCCGATATCGAAGCCTCCCGCATCGCCGCCGAAGAGGAGTTGGAAACGCAGCGAATCCTCACAGACACGATACGGATCAGGTCATCCTCTTCCAAGATTTCCGAGCGCAAGGAACGTCGACGACGACGCAATGAACTCACACCGGAGTCGGTGATGGCGGTCGCACCGGGCCTAACTAGCCTGCCGGAACCGGAGGAGGTCGCCGCTATCACGCAAACGACCGTTGCCGCAACCATCGCCACCGCAACACCGAATCGATTGATCACGGCAAGGGCAAAGGCACCGGTGAAGGTTGCAGCAATGGCAAAAGCACCTGTGAAGATCGCAGCGAAGGCACCGGTGAAGGTCGCAGCATGGGCGAAGTCCCCTGCGAAGGCCGTGGCAAGGGCAAAGGCACCTGCGAAGATCACAGCAAAGGCGAAGGCTCCCGCGAAGATGGCAGCAAAGGCCAAAGCTCCTGCGAAGATCGCAGCCAAGGCAAAGACCCCTGTGAAG
>JAQBUX010000130.1 GCA_027623795.1 Chloroflexota bacterium | reverse complement strand
AATTCGCGCCGACAAGGACCTTCCGTGCCCATGCCGGCCGTTCAGACCGAACGACGATGGTCCGATAACGGACGGTCTTCGCCAAACTACGGAACACAAGACAGATAGATAGAGACGATGGCAGTCAGGGCATATAACAAAAGCGTGGGCATCTCGGCCTTCAAATTGCGGAAGGTCGCAGACCTGATACGCGGCCGCGCCGTTGACGACGCGCTCAATACCCTCCGGTTCATGATCAGCCCCTCCGCGACGGTGATGTTCAAGACCATCGCGTCGGCCGCTGCCAACGCGGAGAATAACGAACTGATGGATCGCGGATCTTTGAAAATCGTGACGGTGACGGTCGATCAGGGCACGACGCTCCGGCGGTTCCGTCCCAGGGCGCGCGGCCGCGTCGGAGCGTTCAACCGGCCCAGCAGTCACTTGACTGTGGAAGTCGACGAGTCAGAAGGAAACTAGGTTGGGCCAAAAAACTCACCCGATAGGATTCCGCCTTGGCGGAGTCAAGCAGTGGCAGGCGCGATGGTTCGCCGATAAGTCGGCCGGATATCGCTCACTCGCTGTGGAAGATCAGAAGATCAGGAAGCTGATCAGCACCCGGTACGAAGACACCGGTGGCATCACGCGGGTCGAGATCGAGCGCGGCAACCAGGACCTGATCGTCTCCGTACACACGGCTCGCCCCGGCATCGTGATCGGCCGCGGTGGACAGAGAGTAGACGAGCTTCGAGCGGAGCTCGAACAGCTCACCGGTAAACGCGCCCGCCTGAACATTCAGGAGATTCGAAACGCGGATGTCGACGCATTTCTGGTTGGCCGGAACATCGCCGACCAGCTTGAACGGCGAGTCGCCTACCGGCGTGCTATGCGGCTATCAGCTCAACGCACGATGCAAGCGGGCGCGCATGGGGTCAAAATAATCGCTTCCGGCCGGCTGGGCGGCGCCGAGATCGCCCGCACCGAGAAGGTGCTCGAGGGCCGGGTGCCACTGCACACGTTGCGTGCCGATATCGATTTTGCGATTGTCGAGGCCGCCACGACGTTCGGGCGCATCGGGGTCAAGGTTTGGATTTACAAGGGCGACATCCTTCCAGAAGGACGGGCAGGCAGGACGTTGAGTGTCGCGATGTGGTCTGAACAAGAGGCGGCCGCCGGGACGGCGTCAACGGCAGGAACATCTGCCGCTACGCCTGCTGTTTCCAATGGCGACGCGCCGGCCGGTGCGACGGTAGCCATCGAGATCCCCGTCTCCATTACCGAGCTTCCCGAAGTGCCTGTGTCGGACGGAGATAACGCCGGGGCGGACACGGGCGCCGAGAAGGCGGAGGGCTAGCCGGATGCTTCAACCAAAAAGGGTCAAGTACCGCAAACACCACCGCGGTCGCATGAACGGCTCGCCGAAATCCGGCAGTACCCTGGAGTTCGGCGCGCTCGGTCTCAAATCTCTTGAAGCCGTGTGGCTCACGTCACGCCAGATAGAGGCAGCGCGGCGCGCTATCGTCCACAAATTGAACCGTGGCGGCCAGGTGTGGATCCGCGTCTTCCCGGAAAAGTCCGTAACCGCCCGCCCTGCCGAGACCCGCATGGGTGGCGGCAAGGGTGCGACCGATCACTGGGTCGCGGTTATCCGCCGTGGTAGGGTCATGTTTGAGATCGGCGGCGTACCCGCAGCATTGGCGCGTGAAGCGCTTGAGAGCGCCTCCCACAAGTTGCCGGTTCGGACGACTATTGTCTCCCGCGAGAACCTGGTCTAAACGGAGATACAGGTGAATATCGACGAAGTAAGAGGTCTAAACCGCGACGAGCTCATGCACGAGCTTTCCGAGCAGCAACGGGGGATGATGAATCTCCGGTTCCGCAAGGCGACGCTACAGCTCCAGGACTCGACCGAGATCAAGAACACACGGCGCACCATCGCCCGTATTCGGACGGTGTTACGCGAACGCGAGATTGCCGAGGCGCTGCAGAGTTGACATCAGGTCTACAAAAACAGAGGACGGGCACAGTCGTCAGCGAAAAGATGGACAAGACCATCACGGTTCAAGTCGAGTGGAGTCGACGCGACGCCCTCATCGGCAAGTCACGCCGTCGCTCCACCAAGTTCATGGCCCATGACGAGGAAAACAGCGCCCACCTCGGGGACGTCGTGCGGATAGAGGAAACACGCCCGCTGTCGCGAAAAAAACGTTGGCGTTTGCTTGACATCCTGTCAAAGGGAGATGTCGCGGACTTCCAGCCTTCCGAGTTGCCGACCACGCTTGAAGAGCCTGAAACGGCAGAAGAGACAGGAACCGACTAAGTGATTCAGGTTCAAACGCGACTTCACGTCGCCGATAACTCCGGCGCCCGCGAGGTGATGTGTATCCATGTCGATGGCGGCAGCCGCCGCCGATACGGCGGGCTAGGTGACGTAATCACCGCCGCCGTCAAAGAGGCCACTCCGGGCGGCACCGTGAAGATGCACGAAGTCGTCAAGGCGGTCATCGTTCGCGTCGCGAAAAACACGCGTCGGCCGGACGGCTCGTATATCAGGTTCGACGATAACGCCGTTGTGATCATCGGCGAAAACCAAAACCCTCGCGGCACCCGCATCTTCGGCCCGGTGGCACGTGAACTGCGTGACCGCGATTACATGCGCATCATCTCGCTCGCGCCGGAGGTGCTGTAGACGTGGCACAGCGAATCCGGCGCGGTGACCAGGTGAAGGTCATCGCAGGCAAAGACAGGGGCAAGCAGGGCGAGGTTTCGCGCGTAGACCGCAAGAAGAATGTCGTCCTCGTTGAGGGCATCAACATGGTGACGCGGCACGTCAAGCAGCGGCCGGGTATGGCGCAGGCGGGGATCATCCACCAGGAAGCGCCGATCCCGATTTCAAATATCGCTTATGTCGATCCGGAGACGGGTAAATCCGGCAGGGTCGGGTTCCGCATCCTCGAGGACGGCACCAAAGTAAGAGTTGTGAGAAACAGCAGTGAGTCCTGAAACCGCCGTGGCCGAAAAGCCCCGTCTCAAATCTACTTACCTCGGAGACGTCGCTCCGGGCCTGTTCCGCGAGTTCGGCTACTCGAACCTGATGGAGGTTCCGAAGCCGACCAAAGTGGTCCTGAACATCGGCCTCGGCGAGGCGATCGATAACCGGAACGCGCTCGACGCCGCTCTTGGAGACCTGACGACGATCGCAGGCCAGAAGCCGGTCATCCAACGGGCACGGAAGTCTATCTCTAACTTCAAGTTGCGCGAGGGGATGCAAGTTGGCCTCTCGGTTACCCTGCGGTCCAATCGCATGTGGGACTTCCTCGATCGCCTGATCAACCTGACGTTGCCCCGGGTACGGGACTTCCACGGCGTTTCGCGGCGGTCGTTTGACGGCCGCGGCAACTACTCACTTGGCATTTCGGAACAGATCGTGTTTCCGGAGATCGACTACAATTCAATTGATCGCCTGCGCGGCCTCCAGGTCAATATCGTGACCACCGCGAAAACGGACGAAGAGGGCCGCCGGATGCTAGAGCTTCTCGGCATGCCCTTCGAACGCATCGAAGACTCCGCGTAGCTCTTTCTGCTTAATCAGGGATTTCCAATTGGCCAAGAAAACAAAAGTCGAGAAGTGGAAGCGTCAGACGCGCGAGCTGGCCGCGGGCACGATGAAGTACCCCGTCCAGTTTCACAACCGTTGCACCCGCTGTGGACGCCCACGCGGCTACATTCGGTTCGTCGGGATGTGCCGGATCTGTTTCCGGCAGCTTGCCCTGAGGGGTGAACTGCCCGGTATCAGGAAAGCGAGCCTCTAGCAGCCATCCCATCCCCGTTTCGCCGCATCGTGCGGCGGTGGTCATTGCCGGAAGGTGCGGTCGGAGCGGTCCGTGAGGAGGACCATCCGGATGTGCAAACCACCGGTCCAGCAAGAATCAGGAATAGTTAATTGCCCGTCACAGACCCTATAGCAGACATGCTGACCCGCGTGCGAAACGCGGTCCAGGTGAGACACGAGAGTGTCCTTGTCCCTACCTCCAAGACCAAACGCTCTCTCGCCCGCATGTTGCAGCGCGAGGGCTTCATATCTTCTATTGAGGTCGAGGAACCGGTCGACAAGAAGCAGCCGATGATGAAGCTGGGGCTCAAGTACTACGAAGACTCCACCCCGGTCATCACCGGGCTAAAACGGGTCAGCAAGCCAGGCCTCCGTGTATACGTGGGCCGGCAGGAGATTCCCCGCTATTACGGCGGGCTCGGCGTGGCGTTTCTATCGACGTCCGCCGGGGTGATGACCGGCCGCGACGCCTGGCGGCGTGGCATCGGCGGCGAGCTCTTGTTTTACGTCTGGTAACGGCAGGAGCACGCAACCATGAGCAGAGTCGGCTATTCCCCTATAACGGTGCCCTCCGGCGTCGACGTCAAGATCGATGGCGTTGCCGTCACGGTCAAGGGCAAGAACGGCGAGCTACACACCGAGTTTCACCGCGACATGGTGATCGTCCTCGAAGAGGGTATTCTCAAGGTGACGCGTCCGTCGGACGAACAGCAACACCGCGCCTTGCACGGCCTGACGCGTTCGTTGCTCAACAACATGGTCCTCGGCGTTTCCGATGGGTTCGAGCGCGCTCTTGACCTGGTCGGGACGGGTTACAGGGTCCAGCAGAATGGCAAGGGACTCACCTTCGCGCTCGGTTTCAGCCATCCGGTCGAAATGGAGCCGATTGAAGGCGTTACTCTGACAGCCGATGGTCAGGTCCGCGTCGTCGTCTCGGGCGCTGACAAGCAGGCGGTCGGCCACCAGGCGGCGCTGATCAGGAAAATACGGCCGCCGAACGCGTACACCGGCAAGGGCGTTCGCTACTCCGGAGAACAGATCCACCTCAAGCCCGGCAAGAGTGCCGCCAGGGCGGAATAGTAACGATGGCAAACAGCAGAATAAAAAGGTCCGGACGCGTGATGCGTCACATCCGGCTGCGCAAAAAGATGTCCGGCACGCCGGAACGGCCGCGGCTCGCGGTTTTTCGCAGTCACAACCACATATATGCTCAGGTGATCGACGACGCGGCCGGAAACACCCTGGCCGCGGCATCCACGCTGGACCCCGATCTCAGGGATCAGCCGCGCACCAACGGCAAGATAGACATCGCGTCAGCGGTCGGCGCAGCGATAGCGACAAAAGCAATGGGCGCCGGAGTCGAACGCGTTGTGTTCGACCGCGGCGGCTATGCATACCACGGTCGTGTGAAGGCGCTCGCTGAAGCGGCGCGCGAAGCCGGTCTGGAGTTTTAGATGACTCAACAGAGAGGCCCGGGCGGTCGAAGTGGTCCGCCAGGACGAGGCGGCCCTCCGGGTTCACGAGGCGGAAGGGATCGCGGCGGCCCGGGCGCAGGCGGCGATCGCGGTGGCCAGGGCGCAGGAGGCGAGCGCGGTCAGGGACGCGGTCGCGGACAGCGACACGATCGGCCGCAAGAACGGGAAGACTCCGGATTTGAGGAACGCGTCGTTAAAATTAGTCGCGTCTCCAAAGTGGTCAAAGGCGGCCGCCATATGAGCTTTAACGCGCTCGTAGTGGTGGGCGACGGCGAGGGCAAAGTCGGCGCGAGCCTGGGTAAGGCCTCGGCCGTCCCGGACGCCGTCCGCAAGGGTACGGCCTCAGCACGTCGTGAGATGAAAAGCGTAGTGCTGGCCGGGACGACCCTCCCGCACGATATTCAGGCCAAGTTCGGCGGCGCCAAAGTGCTCCTCCGGCCGGCCGCGCCCGGTACCGGCATCATCGCCGGGGGCGGAGTGCGTGCAATCATGGAGGTCGTAGGTGTTAAAGACGTTTTGTCCAAGACCTTCGGCTCCAGCAACACACTGAACGTCGTTCGCGCCACGATACTGGCGCTGAGCCTGCTTCGCGACCCGAAACTGGCGGTCGCACGGCGAATGGGTACCGACATCCCGGTCGGCGCGCCGCAACCTGACCCGGTCGCAGTTGCGGTCGCGTCAGCGGCAGTTGAGGGATAGGGCCTGTGGCAGACCTACGTATCACGCAGATCAAGAGCAAGATCGGCTACCCGGAGGATCAGCGGGCGACGCTGCTCTCGCTCGGGCTCCGCAAGATCAGGCAACAGGTTGTCAGGCCTGACAACCCGGCCGTCCGGGGCATGATTCACAAGATCCGACATCTCGTAAAGGTCGAAGAAGCCGAGTAGATACTCGCTTCACCAATCAATCGAATGCAGGTAACTTAGAGAAATGGGATTACACGACCTCAAGCCAGCGCCCGGTTCTGTTCGCTCCCGGCAACGCGTTGGTCGTGGGGATGGCAGCGGTCGCGGCACCTACTCCACCCGCGGCTCCAAAGGCCAGAAGCAACGCACAAGCATTAAGCCCTTCTTCGAAGGCGGTCAGTTGCCCCTTGTGAAGCGCTTGCCGTACATGCGTGGGTTCAACAACAAGTGGCGGACAGAGTACGTCCCGGTCAACGTGTCGCGCCTCGATGTGTTCCTTGACATCAAAGAGATCGGGCCCGCGGAACTTGCTTCCGCCGGCATCGTGACGAAACCCGGGATGAAGATCAAGATCCTGGGCGATGGAGACTTAACTCAGTCGCTTCAGGTCAGCGCGCACGGATTCAGCAAGTCTGCACGGACAAAGATCGAAGCGGCGGGCGGCAGCGTAGTCGTCCTAGAGTAGCCGCAACTTACTCCCGAAATTTGCACGGTGAGAGTTAGACCTTGATCAGAGAAGCGCAGGCACAACGAGCAGAATCCGGCCGTCCCGCCTTACTACAGGCGGTGATCGACTCGATGCGAATACCGGACCTCCGGTTTCGTATCCTGTTTACCCTGGCGATTCTTGTCCTTTTCCGATTTACGGCCCACCTGCCGGTGCCGGGAGTGGACCGGGACGCGCTCGCCGCTGCGTTCGAGGCGAGCCCGCTTCTTGGCTTCCTTGACCTGTTCAGCGGCGGCGCACTCAGAAATCTGAGTGTTGCGGCGCTCGGCGTCTACCCTTACATCACCGCGTCGATCATCATCCAGATCATGACGCCGCTCATCCCGTCCTTAAAAGAACTTGCGGGGGAGGGCCAGTACGGCCGCCAGAAGATCAATCAGCTCACCCATTACCTGACCGTCCCGATCGCGATCTTGCAGGGCTACGGCCAGTTGAACCTGCTGCAGAGCGGCGGACTCGGTGGAGCCCAGGGCGGGGCTATCAGCGGTATTGGCCTCGGTAGCGGTGAACTGCTCGGCACCCTCGCCATCCTCAGCGCATTCGTCGCCGGAACGCTCTTCCTGGTGTGGTTGGGCGAGTTGATTACAGAAAAAGGGATCGGCAACGGCATTTCGTTGATCATCTTTGCCGGGATTGTGTCGACGTTACCGCAGATCATCGGGCAGGGCGCGCTCATCAGGGACCAGGGATTCCAGTTGGTGATGTTGGTCGCCATCACGCTTGCGATGATCTACTTCATCGTCGTGTTCAATGAGGCGCAAAGAAGGGTGCCGGTTCAGTACGGCCGGAACATTTTCCGTGGTGGTCGGATGTATCGGCAGGCCGGGGCGACTCATATACCTTTGCGCGTCAACTCCGCGGGCATGATCCCGCTGATCTTCGCATTCTCGATATTGATTCTGCCGCCTACGCTGGCCAGTTACTTTGCCGACCCGGCAAGCGACAGCTTCGTCGCAAACGCGTCCTCGTTCTTCACGGACGCGCTCAGCCCGACGAGCCTGTTCTACTGGATTCTGGTGTTCGTGCTGGTCGTGGTATTTACCTTCTTCTACGCCCTCGTAACGTTCAATCAGCAGAACCTTGCGGAGAACCTTCAGAAGAACGGTGGATTCGTGCCCGGCATTAGACCGGGTAAGCCGACCCATGACTACTTGATGCGCGTGATATTCCGGATCACATGGGG
>JAQBUX010000129.1 GCA_027623795.1 Chloroflexota bacterium | reverse complement strand
GTCGCGCACGGGAGCGTTCCGGGTCGCGGATCGCGTAAGGCACGAAACGTTCGGGGAGGGCATCGTCATTGAGGCGATCGATTCCGGCGGAGACATGGAAGTCACCGTGGCGTTCGGGAGCGGCAATGGGATCAAGAAGTTGATGGCGGGGTTCAGCGGATTGCAAAAGGTCGTGCCGGCTGATTCCACCGCCGCCAAACGGGAAGACCCGGAGCTTGGCGACGCGTTCCTTGACGCACCTTAGAGGCTCTCCTACACTCCGGCCCATCTGAGACCGTACGAAAGCCCCGGAAGCCCGGGCGCCATTTTGGGGAGTTGCCTGAGTGCCCGACAAGTCCGTCATTACTGACGAGATGCGTGCCCATCTCAATGTCGAGTCTGAACCGATAACGTACGACGTCGAAAAGGGCGCCGTGATCAAGTTCGCCCAGGCGATTGGCGATCCCAACCCGCTTTTTCAAGACGAAAAGGCGGCGCGCCAGGGGCCATACGGCGGACTGATCGCCCCACCGACATTCCTGCGCTCGCTGATACCCGGCGAGGCGAAGAAGGAGTTCCCGCGGCCGTTTCCAAATAACCTCGACGGCGGCAGCGAATACGAGTTCTTCGAGCCCATCCGGGTCGGCGACAGGATCACCGTGACCAGAGCTATCGTCGACCTGACCGAACGCGAAGGCCGTCTCGGCACGATGCTCTTCACGACCGCCGAGACCCGCTACGTAAACCAGCTCGGCCAACTGGCCGCGACGCAGCGCACGACAGGCATTAGCTACGCGACGCCCGAGGGAGAGAAGTAACCGTGGGGCAGCTTTATTTCGAGGATGTGAACGTCGGAGACGAGGTCACACCCATCCAGAAGAACGCCAGCTCACAGCAGCTGGTCAAGTACGCGGGCGCTTCCGGCGACTACTACCAGATCCACTACGACGACGGGTTCGCCCGTAACAACGGACTTGACGGCATCATCATCCACGGAGCCCTCAAGAACGCTTTTCTCGGGCAGCTTGTGACCGACTGGATGGGCCCCCACGGCCAGCTCAAGAAGCTGTCGGTCTCGTACAGGGCCATGGATTTCCCGAACGAGGACCTTGTTTGTAGTGGGACGGTGACCGGCAAGCGCGTTGAAGGCGGCGCCGGCATCGTAGAGTGCGAGATCGCGCTGCACAACGCCGCCGGTAAGGCCACGACGCCGGGCAAAGCCATCGTCTCCCTGCCGATGCGGGGGGCCTGAATACCGAAGAATTGCCTTGCCCTTCGCTCTATTTAGCAGGGGTCACGGGCGGGCATCACATAGAACGCCGCGAACGAAACCCACATCCCGACCGGATAACCTCCGGGTCGGGAAGTCCAGGAGATAACGGTCTTGTTGCCAGATGACGAACGAGTACTCGAAGGGAAAGTTGCGGTGGTCACGGGGGCCGGACGCGGCATTGGAAAGGCGATCGCGGAATCGCTCGCCGCACACGGCGCCGCCGTGGTCGTTAACGACCTCGGGGTGAATGTCGATGGTACGACCCCGAGCGAGGGTCCGGCGCACGACGTAGCCGAGGGGATCAAGGCGGCGGGCGGCAGAGCAGCCGCCAACACAGACTCGGTGACCGAGATGTCGGGCGGCGAGAGCATGGTCCAGCAAGCGGTCGACGAGTTCGGACGGTTGGACATCGTCGTCACTGTCGCCGGAATCCTACGGGACCGGATGATCTTCAACATGACGGAGTCCGAGTGGGACGACGTGATCGCCGTCCACCTGAAGGGCACTTTCACAGTAGTCAAACACGCCGGGATCCTTTTCCGGCAACAGCGCTCAGGCCGGGTGATTACTTTCTCCTCAGGCAGCGGTCTAACCGGCAGCCCCGGGCAAGCGAATTACGGCGCAGCTAAAGCCGGAATCGCCGGGTTCACGAAGGTCGTCGCACGCGACCTCGGCAGGTACGGAGCCACGGCGAACTCGATCGCACCGGCGGCCCAGACTCGCATGATTGCGACCATCCCGGACGCACGACCGGATCGCGCCGCACTTGACCTGGGGATGGACAACCACCTTGCGCGTGGAGCCGGGTCTGCGGAGGACATAGCGCCGTTCGTCTCGTACCTGGCGTCGGACTACGCCTCGGACGTTAATGGTCAGCATTTTTACGTGACCGGCGGCACCGTCGCACTCTGGTCACAGCCCCGTCCGGTCCGGACCATCTTCAACCCGGGCGGTGAGTGGCAGACGGAACAACTACAGGAACTCGTCCCGAAGCACATCGTCCAGGGCCTGACGTTGCGACCGGTGAAGTACTGATCCGGACCCGCTTGCAGATTCATTCGACAGTATTTCACCGGCCCCGTAAACGAGGAACAAACACATGACAGAAGAAAACAGCACACGGCTTGACGGAAAGGTCGCCATCGTCACCGGCGGCGGTCGGGGAATCGGACGCGGCGTGGTCCTGAAGCTCGTCAGCCTCGGCGCCAGAGTCGTGGTAAACGACATCGGCGCTTCCCTGGACGGTGAAGGTCTGGACGATACGCCCGCGCAGCATGTCGTCAACGACGTCGCCGAGCTTGGCGGCGAGGCGGTGGCCAACTACTCCGACATCACGAAGTTTGCGACCGGCGACGAGCTGGTGCAGCAAGCGCTGGATACGTTCGGCCGGCTCGATATCGTAATCACTCCAGCCGGCATCCTTCGAGACCGGATGGTGTTCAACATGACCGAAGAGGAGTGGGACGCCGTCATCGCGGTCCACCTGAAGGGCACGTTCAACATGGTCCGGCCGGCGAGCATCCTGTTCCGTCAGCAGAAGAGCGGACGGGTCATCACCTTCAGTTCCGTGTCGGGTCTGTTCGGCGCCTCCGGTCAGGCCAACTACGGCGCCGCGAAGGACGGCATCGCCGGGTTCACGAGGGTCGTGGCGCGCGACCTTAACAAGTACGGCGTGACCGCAAACTCGATTTCGCCGGGCGGCGACACCCGGATGACGGCGAGCGTACCGGACACGACGCGGGCTATGCGCCAAGAAGGCAGGATGCAGCCGCCGTCTGGCGTGTTGACGCGTGCGCCAGAGCATGTGGCCCCGATGGTGGCGTGGCTCGCATCCGACGCGGCGCAGCACGTCACAGGTCATGTGTTCCACTGCACCGGCAATATCATCAGCCTGTTTACAGACCCGTATCCAGTGAAGTCGATTCACAAGGACGGCCAGTGGACGGTTAAGGAGATCGCAGCGGTATTCCCGAGCACGCTCGGGATGGACCTGATCAACCCGCAGCCGCCCGTGGCGCCGCGGGAGCGGCCGTCGTCCTAACAGGTCCGGGGAGTCCCGAGGATAGGTCAACGTTGTAGGGGCGGGGCAAGCCCCGAGCTCCGCCCTGCGGAAACACGTGCACATCATGACCCGACGTATCGGTTACCGTCGTCGCTTCATCTTGCCAGCGGGAACGCGACCGCGCTGAGCCGGCTACGTTAGGTCTGGCGCCTCGGCGCTTCCCGGTGTACTTCCCGGCGGGTACGACTCACCAAAGTCACGGGCTTCCGGAGCGGCCTCATGATCGGCATCGGCGTCCCTCAATCCGGTACTCCCAAACTCCTGGAGCCAGGGCTCGCGGAACACCTCCATCATCAAGAAATCCCTTCGGTCTCGACGCACCGATTGCAGATCCCTGAATCCGGCTTTCCTGAACGACTTTTGCGCACGCGTGTTGTAGTCCAACGTGTGCAAATAAACTCGCTCCATCTCGGCGTCCTCGAAGATTGCGCGTACCAGGGTGAGCACGGCATCGGTTCCATACCCACGACCCCAGTAGTCGCGATTGCCGATCATGATCCCCAATTCGCACTGGCGTTTGGAACGGTCGATGTCGTAGTACATCGCGTTTCCGATGTGCGTGCCGTCCAGCGTCTCGATCGCGTAACGAGCGGACCAGGGGGAGGGGTACTCCAGCTCGTCACGGTAGTGCCGGCCGTACTCGTCCAGCGACAGGCGGATCGGCGAGGTCGCATCCAAATCCGCCAACTCCGGGTCGGTACGCCATGAATAATCACGATCGACATCGCTGAACTTTTTCAACCGGAGGACCACCAACTTTCCCACGAGGTGAGCGCTCGGGGGCTTAGCGGCCGTCATGCTCCTCCGCCAGGGAAAGAGCCTTTTCCACGATTCGTGACTCATTTTCAAAAGTAAGCCGGCCGGCCACCTGATCCAGTGGAACCCACTCGACGAGGTCAAACTCCTCGTCGTGAAGCCCCGGATCGCCGCCGTCCGCCGACATCAGGTAAAAATAGACAACCTTGTCGTAACGATAGCCGTTTCGGTCGAATGAGTACCGGGTTTCACCGGCAGGCGGACCAATTTTGACCTCAAATCCGGTTTCCTCCGTCACCTCACGGAGGGCGGTTTCCTCGATCGACTCGCCCGCTTCCGGCGTTCCCTTCGGCAATGCCCAGAGGTTCTCGCTCCGCCGATAGCAAAGAACGATCTCTATCCCGGACTCTACACGCCGCAGCACGACGCCACCGGCGGAGACGGCCTGTTTGGCCTCTGATCCTTCGGTAGTAACCGGTCTGAACTCCTGCTTTGCCGCCCGCCCGTTCTGGCGGTGGGTCTTGCCGCTTTCCGGGTGGCTCGGTCTCACGATCGCCGATGTCACACCACCATACACGCGGTGATTCGGTGGGATCAAAAAGTTCGTGTTCTTTTTCACGTACGAAATCAGGTTACGATATGTGTAGTTTCCTTTGTTGACACCCTTTTCCGGCCACCTCGATAATTGTTCGCAGCCGATTCGAATAGCAGCAGATTCCATACGTTCGTAAGATAGAGGCTGTGGGCGATCGGCCGTATACTCGCGTCCCGAATTAGGTACGCTACGAATTTCGTAACGTGACGGGATGCTGGTCACGGCCGGACAATATTCCCAAAATTGAAGTGGTATCGAACTTGCTGGTGTTCGCTCCCAACCCGTGGGGCACGAACCTGAAACGGCCTCGGACCCCCTGAGACGGGGCAATGGAGAAATCTTTGGGCACAACTGATCTGGTCGTACGTTTTGCCGGTGAGGCGGGGGTCGTGACCTCAGCCGAGTCCCTTGCGGCGACGGCCGCATTAGCTGGCTACCACGTTCAAACGTACGCTACGTTTCCCTCGCAAATCCTCGGCGGACCGGTCCATACGCAGGTCCATATCTCGACCTCCCCGACGCTAAGCGACGGCGACGAGGTCGATGTACTCGTCGCATTCAGCGAGGACGGATTCAATCGCCACAAGGATGCGCTCGTCCCGGGCGGCGTCATCATCTACAACTCCGGCGAGTTTGACCCTCCCAAGGAGACGCCAAGCTTCGGGCTTCCGTTTGACGAGATCGCCAAAGAGGTCGGCAACTCAAGGGCCTCCAACATGGTTGTCCTGGGCGCAATCGCGCCCCTCGCCAACTTTCCGGTCCAGGCCCTCAAGGACTACGTAACAAAACGCTTCACTCGCGGCCGGCCCGGTGACGAACAGATCGTAGAGGCCAACAGCCTGGCGCTTGACCGCGGCGCCGAGGCGGGCCGTAAAAGCGGATTCTCGCTCGGTGAATTAGACCCGCCGATCCGTCCCGAGTACGAGCAGATCATGATTACCGGCAATGCCGCCATCGCCGTGGGGGCCGTCCACGCCGGGCTGGACTTCTACGTGGGGTACCCGATCTCCCCTGCGACGACCATTCTTGTCTGGATGGAGCAGAACCTCGTGGGCGAGGACCGGTTCGCGTATCAGGTCAGCTCGGAGATCGAATCGATCAACGCCATCATTGGCGCCGGCTACTCCGGCCGAAAGTCGATGACTGCCACAGCCGGGCCCGGGATCGCCTTGATGAGTGAAGGCCTCGGATTTGCCTGGATGGCCGAAATCCCCTGCGTGGTCGTGGACGTCCAGCGCGGTGGACCGGCCACCGGCCTGCCGACCAAGACCGAGCAGTCTGACCTGTTCGCCTGCATCCATCCCGCCCACGGCGACGCCAAGATGCCCGTCATAGCCCCCGGTTCTGTCGAGGAGTGCCTCTATGCCGGCGCGTTGGCGGTCAACTGGGCGGAGCGTTACCAGGGCCCCGTCATCTTGATGACCGAGATGCAGCAGGCCGAACGCTCGCAAAACATCCCCAGGCCGGACCTCTCGAAGATCAAGGTAGAGTCCCGCCGTGTCTACACAGGCGGATCGAACGGCTACCAACGATACGAAGCTGATGAAGTCGGCCCGATGCCGATCCCGGGCGGGCCCGGCGCTTACGTCGCCAACGCGAGCGAGCACGACGGCATCGGAGACACGACGCATCTGCCGATCCGACACATCCGCGGCACCGAACGCAGATTCAACAAGTTGAAATTGCTGAACGACTCTCCGTTCGAGATCGAGAATCCGGACGCCACCATTGCAGTCATGCCCTGGGGCGGTTCAAAAGGAGCGGTCCGCGAGGCCTATCTCAAACTTCGGGATGAAGGCGTGGACATCGGATGGATCTACAGCATGGCGCTCCACCCGTTGCCGCAGGCGGTCAGCGAAGAGCTCAGCCGCAAGGAGCTCGTGATCGTTCCCGAGCTCAACTATCAAGGGCAGTGGAGCAGTCTGCTTCGCGCCGACGGCCATAAGGCCAAATCCATCACCCAGTACACTGGCCTACCGTTCATGGTCAGTGACCTCGTGGATTGGATCAAACAGGCGATTGAAGTTCAAAAAGGCGGTAAGGTCCTCGCATGAGCGCACGAAACCCCGAGTACGACTTCAAATGGTGCCCGGGCTGCGGCGATTTCGGCGTACGGCGAGCGCTGGAATGGGCGTTGCTGGCCCACTCGGAAAAGACCGAACAGCCGATGTCTGACAACGTTATTGTGGCCGGCATCGGCTGCTCCGGAAACACGGTTCACCTTTTGGAAGGTGAACAGCCTTTCGGGATCCACGGCATCCACGGCCGGACTCTGCCGATCGCCTTCGGCGTAAAACAGGGAAGGCCACGGAGCAACACGGTAGTCGTCGCCGGCGACGGTGATTTCTTGAGCATCGGCGCGGAGCATATCGGCCCGGCCGCGCAGCGGAACGTCGATGTCACCTGCGTCATAATGGACAACGGCGTTTACGGACTGACCAAAGGACAGGCCTCGCCGACGACCCTGTTTGGCACAACGACGAGTTCAACACCATTTGGCAAGATCGAGGCGGCGATCAAGCCGTTCGAGTTGTACCTCGCGCACGGCGTGTCCTTCATCGCTTCCCATTACTCCAGCCGGCCACGCGACCTTGCCCGGCTCATTGAGGAGGCGATGGAACACAAGGGCTTCTCCATCGTCCACGTCCAGTCGCCGTGTACGACGTACAACGACACGTACGACCTGTTGAAGGGCAACAAGAAGGCGGGGATCGCTCCGCTCGTATTCGACGTTCCGAAGGATCACGACCCGACGGATAAGGACGCCGCAGCGGCGCTGGCACGACGGTCCGGCATCCCGCTCGGGGTGATTTACCGGGAAGAGCGTCCCACACTTGAAGACCGCCAGACGGAAATACGCAAAAAAGCGCGGTCCCGGACGTCTGAGGAGATGGTCGAAACCTACGCCGTTTGAGTGATGCCGCGGCCTCTGATACGACCCTCAACGACCGCACCACGTAACGGCGTAATACGCCCAGGGGCGGAGCAAACCCTGCTCCTACGGCCCTTCGAGAGCCTCATGGCGCGGAAGGCGGATTAAGCCCGCCCCCTACGACCTGTTTTTCACGTAGTCGCTGAGCATGTCCCGGAGTGATACACGACCGCGGTGCAGACGAGCCTTAAGCGCGGGAGATGGAGATGTCCAGGATCTCAGCCGCCTCAGTGTTTGAAAGACCTTGAACGTCCCGTAGCACTACTGCGGTACGCAAATCCTCCGGGAGGAGGGCAATCTTGCCGTTGATCTCACGGCTGAGCTCGGA
>JAQBUX010000128.1 GCA_027623795.1 Chloroflexota bacterium | reverse complement strand
CTCTCCTGAGCTGCTGACGAAGATCGACCCTGCGTCCGGCGACCTGTCGGCCATCGAGCGATACGGGCTCGTCGACGACACCTGGGCGTCGGTGGTCTCGGGCGACACAGCGGCAAGCGAATTCGTGGCTTTCGCCCGGGGCTTTGCCGACGAAACTGACGCCGAGGTGTGGGGCCAGTTGACCGGTTGCCTGGCGTCCCTTGACCGTTTGTTGGACGGCGAAGGGCGGGAGGCGATGCGCGCCGTCGTTCGCGACCTCGTAGGTCCGGCGCTTGATCGCATCGGATGGGAACCGGCGGAAGGCCAGACGTCCCGGGACCTTGAGTTGCGCGGCACTTTGATTCGGGCGCTCGCGGTCACGGGCAATGGCGACTCGGCACGGGACCGCGCCCGGAGTTTGCACGCCCGGTATCTGGAAGACCCCGGCAGTATCGATGCGAACGTAGCGGCGGCGGTGACTGGGGTCGTGGCGAACGGCGGCTCGGACGCCGATTACGACACATTCATCCAGCGGTTCAAGTCTCCATTGGACCCGCAAGAGGAACAGCGATACCTGAGAACGCTGCCTGGGTTCCCGAGCTCACAACAGATGGATCGAACGCTCGCCATGACACTCAACGGGGAGATGCGCACTCAGGACGCTCCGTACCTGCTCGCCGGTTGCATGGTGAACCGGGAGAATGGACCGCAGGCGTGGGCCTTCATTCGCGACAACTGGGACGCGATAAACACGGCGTTCCCATCAAACTCGATCGTCCGCATGCTGTCAGGTGTCCGCGCCCTGTCGAAACGAGAGCTTGCCGATGAGGTACTGGCGTTCTTCGAAGAACACGAGGTGCCGCAAGGGGCGTTGTCGCTGGCGCAGCACCTCGAACGGCTACGGATCAACGTGGCGCTAAGAGAGCGAGAATCGGAGCGGCTGGCGGCGGCGTTGACGCGGGTATAGCCAGGCTTCCGTCCACCACCCAGTTGTGAGTGGTGGACGGAAGCCTGAATTCCGGATATCATTTTGGTTAATCTTCCCCGCCGTCCACTTGTGTCTTCGACACGGGTGCACTGGCGGGGCTTATTTTTTGATGCTCATGACACCATTGAAATTGGGCTTGTTTATCGACGGCCAGAACGCCTACAAGCAGGCCCGAAACGCGTTCTTCAGCCCGACGGATCCATTTGTGGACGGCCAATTCAATCCGGTAGCGCTGGCCGAACTGATCGCCTCAAAGGGAGGTCCCAACGGAGATATTTGCGAGGTCGAACACGTCCGGATATATACCGGCCAGCCTTCAAGTGCACGGGATCCAAAAGGGTATTCAGCGAACCGGAAGCAAATTTCTCAATGGACTTCACTTGGGTGTACGGCGATTCCACGCCCATTGCAATACCCTCGTAACCCCATGGAAAGCCCTCGCGAGAAGGGGATTGATGTCGCATTGGCGGTGGATTACGTGCGATTCGGGATTGATCGCCTGTACGACATAGGAGTTATTTTCTCCACCGACACCGATCTGCTCCCCGCCCTTGAATTGGTACGCAGCCGATATTCGAACACCGCAGTGGCCGCGACCGCCGCATGGCGGAGCCCGAATGCCCGTCGTCGGTTGGCGATCCAAAATACGGGAATTTGGTGCCACTGGTTGGATTACTCTGATTATCAGCGAGTTCGAGACGAAACCGATTACACGCGCTAACGCGGACGCTCAGCCGACTATCTAAGTCCGCCCTAAACCCAGCGGCGGACGCGCTGCCGGTATCCGACGTACGCCGGGCCGATCACCGACTCCAGGTATCGCTCTTCACGTACGATCACGAGAATCTGTAGAGCGGCGACGGCGACCGGCACGGACCCAAGGATCCAGGGCGAGTTCAGGATCAGGCCGATTCCCAGGCCCAACAATGTGAACGCCACGTAGATCGGGTTACGGGAGAACCGGTACGGCCCGTCGGCGACGAGCGCGGTCGTGGGACGGCTCGGCTCGGGGTGTTCTCCGGCGCGCCGGAGTGCAATGGTCGCCCAACCGCTCAGCAAGAGACCTGCCGCTATCAGCACAGCTCCAAGTCCGACCGCGACGATGTTCTCCCCGGTTTCGATATTGCTCCCGGTCATGACGTGCAGGATCACCCCGGCGCCAAAAGGAACTCCGAAAGTGAGTGGCGGGGAGGCCATGAGATGGAGCCGTGGTGGGTCAGACCCGTGGGTACGATTCGCCATCGTTCCTCGGTTTCAAGTCGGTACATGCGATTTCGAAAACCGATTATGCTCCAACCGTCCTACGAAATCGGGACCCGGATCGACTGCTAAACTCGCTCGCCGGGTCTGACCCGGGTTCGCTGATCGAACGTCAATGCGGTGAACGGCTGCTAACAAAGGGGACCCGAATGGCTGGACCGCTCAAAGTTGGAATCATTGGAATCGGGCAACGAGGGCTCCAGCACGTTGAGCACCTATCTCGTCTCCAGTCCGAGGAGGAGGTCCGCCTCGTGGCGCTGGCCGATCCGTTCCCGGAGAACCTGGGCGAAGAGAACATTCAGTCTCGTGCGGTGTCCTACACGCAGGGCGATACGGCACTGTACGGCTCGGCCATTGAGATGCTCCGGGAGGCGGACCTGGACGCCGTCTGGTTCGTGATCCCGCCAAATCAGCACAGGGGCGAGATCGAACTCGCGGCAGAGCGTGGGATCGCGGTCTTTGCCGAGAAGCCGCAAACACTGTTCTACGACGAAGCGGCGCACCAGGCCGAGGCGATTCGCAAAGCTGGCGTTCCGTCCACCGCCGGATTCCAGATGCGCTACGAGCCCTGGTATGTGGCGCTCAGGGAGTACACGGCTGAACGTGCGGTGACCTCTATCACTATGGTCGATGTCGGCGGCATCGAAGGTCACGGCAGGAAGCTCACCCGGACGGAGGAGATGGGCGGACCCGGCAATCGCGTCTGGACGGCGAACCGCGAATGGTCAGGCTCGAGCGTCGTGGAAGCCGGAATTCACCAGACCGACCTGATGCGCTACTGGACCCACGACGATATTGAATGGGTACAGTCGGCGTACGTGGAACGCGACCCCTCGCTACACGCGCTGGAAGGCGACAACCCGACGGCCTACACCGTCGTCTACGGATTCAGGCGGGGCGCCGTCGCCAATCTGATCTTCACGCGACCCGGCCGCGTCTACCTCAACGAGCGATACGACTACGTGCTGACGACGCACTCTCAGGTGAAGTTCGAGGACGATCTCGTCGCCTACGGCTATGAGGGTGACGCGTATCCACCGGCCGAAAAGCCAGCCGCAAGTGAGGTCCGGCGAGTGCTGGCGAAGGGACCGCAAAATAACCCGATGGGTAACGAGAACTCGTTGGAGTTGGATCGCCGATTCGTCGAGTCGGTAACCCTGGGCAAGCCCGAACTTCTGAAGAACACATTCGAGTCCAGCCTGAATTCGCTGGCGGCGGCGCTGGCGGCAAATGTCTCCCACGAACTGCACGGTGAACGTATCAATCTGGAAGAGTTCACGACCGGTGAGCGGTTCGCCCGATTCCGGAAACGGCCCGAAAGTCTCTAGCCCCCGAGAGGCGACCGATCAAGAGGTGAATGACCAATTTGACCGCTGAGAAGTTCAACATAGCCGGAGTCAATTTCAGCTCCATCCACGTCCGCGGCTCCCACGACTGGGTTTTCGTCGAGGTCAGCGATGGCGATGGACATACCGGACTTGCTGAGCTGGCGGGCCCTGGCGCGGCGACCGAGATAGCACGGCTGACGGCTGAATATGCGGAGCGACTTCGGCTGTCGCCGCCCACCGATGAGTCCGAAGTCGTGTCCGTGCTCGGTTTGACGGTCGCCCAACTTGAGGGCGATCGCAAGATGGCGACCGCGGTGAGCGCGCTTCGAACAGCCATCGCCGACGCCCAGTCGCGGCGGGCAGGGGTGAGCCTCACCGAGTTTCTCGGTGGCGAGAAAACGGACTCTGTGAAGCTGTACGGCAACTTAAACCGATCGATGCTGCCCGACGACGACGGCCCGCGGGACAGGTCCCCAGAGGCGTTCGCTACGGCGGCCCGCAGAGCGGTGAGCCTGGGCTACGAGGTCGTGAAGTGCGCTCCGTTCGACGAGGCGCGTGCCCCGTTCGAGGAGCCCGGGTTGCCCGAAGCGGCGCGGGCCGGGGTGGACCGCATAGCAGCCGTTCGGGAGGCCATCGGTGACGATGTGGCGCTATTCGTGGACTGCCACAGTCGTTTCGACGTGGATTCTGCCGTCGCACTCGAGATCACCCTCCGGGAGTCGAACGTAGCGTGGTATGAAGAGGCCGTGGATGGCATCGAGCACCCTGACCTGATGAAACGTATCCGGGAACGCGCCACGATGGACGTCGCCGGGGCCGAAACCGGATACGGCGTGGCGGTGTTTCGCCGGATGATCGAGGGCGGGGTGATGGACGTCGTGATGCCGGACGTCAAGTTCTGCGGAGGAGCGGGCGAGGCCGTCAAGATCGGACGGATACTGGAGTCGTTTGCCCCCCGGTCCGTCTCAATGCACTCCCCCTCCGGTCCGGCGTCACAACTGGCGAGTGCGCACGCCACGGCGGCGTTCGCGTACCCTTCAACCGGCGAACCCCGGCCGTTGGAGCATGCATGGGGCGAGGCGGAATGGCGACCGTCCGTACTCGAACCGCCAGAACGCATCGGGGGAGGGAGCATCTACATCCCTGATGGACCGGGGTTGGGGGCGCGGCTGGACCCGGCGACCGTCGCCAGGCGCGGCCGTCGCTGGAGTCTGTAGCCGCGTGCGCACAGAATGACGGCGATCAGCGGGCCCTATCGTGAGCGCTTCTTGAGCCGTCGGCGCACGATCGAACTTGTCCGAGAACTGGAGTCGCACCCCGCCGATGTGACGGCGACGTCGTACATCTCGCCGGGATCTGCTGAAATTCCCGGCTGGGAGTGGCTCCCACCGGCGGCCATGCGTTCCCCCGGCGGGCTGGTCCTTGTGAGCGGTCCCATGCTAGATCTCGCTATCGGTCCGCCGTACGAGATCAAGCTCGTTGAAGGCGATACGACCCGCGACGGCCCGAGCTTTGGGCCGCTTGTCAGTTCACTCGTGCAACGGCGTTTGATTGCCTTTATCCTGCTGAGGCTGGGGGCGTATGCGGTCGGGGTAGCCGACGACGAAAATCTGGTCGCCAGCAAGTCGGGAACGCGGTACGTCAAAGGACGACACCGCGCCGGTGGACAGTCACAACGGCGATTTGAACGCAACCGCGAGGAGTGGATCTCGAAGCTGTACGATCAGGTTTGCGCCGAAGTCACGACAAGGTTCGGGCCTTACGAACGCGAGCTACATGCGCTCGCGACCGGCGGCGACCGCCACGTCGTGGAAGCATTCATGAAACGCTGCGGCTTCGCCGACCGGCTCCGTCGCCGGGTGACGACCATCGATGTCCCGGTGGAACGGCCGGGCTTGAAAAATCTTGGGCGAGCCGTCACCCGGGCCTGGGGCTGCCAGGCGTGGGATAAGGACAGACCCCGTTAATAAAAGTGAGTGTCCCCGCCTACCGGCGGTGCGCTTGACCGTGATAAGTTGCCCGTAGAAACCCGGGACCGTCAGGACAATTTACCGTCCGTAGTACGTGCCGGGAGGGACCATGAAAGTTCTCGTAGTCGACGACGACCCCGACATCGCGGAAGCCGTAACGTTCTGCTTCAACGTCCGGTGGCCGGGCGCCCAGGTCCTTGAGGCGGCAGACGGGAAGTCCGCCATCGAGACGATGCGTCGCGAAGAACCAGATATCGTCGTTCTGGACGTCGGGCTCCCGGATATGACCGGCTTTGACGTCATGCGCTCCGTACGCAAGATGTCCGCGGTGCCGGTCGTAATGCTCTCGGCACGCGACCGCCACATGGACAAGGTTAAGGGTCTCGAGTTTGGCGCCGACGACTACGTAACAAAACCGTTCAACGCGATGGAGCTGCTTGCCCGAATACGGGCCGTTCTGCGCCGAACCCATCGAGACCCCGAAGAGTCTGAGCCGGAGTTTTTTGAGGAAGGCGGACTGCGGTTTGATTTCGCCGCCCACGAAGTCAAATACTCCGGCCAAAAGATCCCGCTCACGCCGCTCGAGTACAAGCTGCTCGCCCAGTTCGTGCACGGCTACCCGCGCGTGGTGCCGCACGAAAAGTTGCTGCGAAGCGTCTGGGGATCGGACTACGTCAACGAGACCGATTATCTGAAGGTCCACGTCCAGCGCATCCGGTCAAAGTTCAGCAACGTCGCCCCGGGATTCGACCCGATCGCGAACGAGCGCGGCGTCGGCTACCGGCTCAATCTCGTTCACGATCATTAGTACCTCCTTGTGCAGACCGGTTGCCCGTCCGCACCGCTGGCGCTAACATCCCCGCAGACACGAGCCCGCGCCATCGGAAGGTGAGGGAGTGTCCTGTCGCACCATCCCCGCACGCAATCTCCGGGCATCCCGTATCTGAGGTGAGAGACCGATGACCACGACTACCACGGAACGGGTCGCCTACTTCAACGGACAGATCGTCCCGGAGAGCCAGGCGCTCGTCTCCTTCCGTGACCGGAGCTTCAAGTACGGCGACGGCGCGTTCGATATGACGCGGACCTTCGGGCACAGGATTTTCAAGATAGAAGAGCACATCGCACGCTTCAGTAACACGCTCAAGTACTTCCAGCTTGACCCCGGCATGACCGAGCGGGAGATGATCGACAAATCGATGGAGGTGCTTGAGGCCAACCTGCCGTTGATCGACGATACCGAGGACTACTGGGTCGGTCAGCGCGTTAGCAGGGGCATGGATGTCGTGGGTGGGGACATGTGGGAGCACCACGGGCCGACTGTGGTGATCGAGTGCACGCCGCTCCCGCTGAAGGCCCGTGCGCCCCTGTTCAAGGACGGAATTGACGTGATCGTGCCGTCGGTGCGTCGCACGCCACCGGAGTCGTTGAGCCCGCGCGCCAAGTCGCACAACTACCTGAACCTGATCATGGGCGATCTTGAGGCGAAGTCGTACAACCCCGCCGCATGGGCCATCCTGCTTGACATGAACGGCAACTTTGCCGAGGGAATTGGCTCAAACTTTTTCACCGTCAAGGACGGCGTCATCCACACGCCGAGATCGCAGTTTGTGCTGGGCGGCATCAGCCGCGAGACCGTGATGGAACTCGCCGCCGGGCTCGACATCCCGGTGGTCGAGGACGACATCGACCCGTTCGACGCATATGTCGCGGACGAGGTGTTCCTCACCTCGACCAGCCTTTGTATCTGCGGCGTCAGGACCGTGAACGGGAAACAGATCGCGGACGGCAGTACGCCCGGGCCGATTACGAAGGCACTGATGGACGCCTACGTCGACCTGGTCGATTTCGACTGGGTTTCGCAATACCTGAGCCGCCTGGAAGCCTAGGCGACCCGCCGACGATGCCGGACCCGATCTCCTCCTGGCAGTCAGGGCGGTCCAAGTTGATGACCGCCCGCGAAGCCGTTGAACGGTTCGTGAACGACGGCGATACGCTCTACTCCGGCTTCAACATCATCTCCTTCGCTCTGACCAACGAGATCATTCGCCAGGGCAAAAAAGGCCTGAAGGCGGTCGCCGGGTCGGTGACGCCTAACGTGAACTTGATGGCGGTCGCCGGGAGCGTGAACCGGATCGAGACCGGCTACCTGAGCGGTACGCTGCGGAGCAAGCCGTTCCAGGAGATGATGCGAGACGGTCGCATCAAGTGGAACGACTACACGAATATGACCATCACCCTCCGGTTGATGGCCGGCGGCCTCGGCATGCCGTTCATTTGCGCCAACTCTTTCCTTGGCACCGACTACCTCTTGCCGGAGACGATGAACCATTCCCGTAGCCTCTCGGAGGACCGGAGGCGGGAGGACGGCACGATAGCCCCGCCATACGCGGTGATCGAGTCGCCGTTCGACGGTAAAAAGTCTCT
>JAQBUX010000127.1 GCA_027623795.1 Chloroflexota bacterium | reverse complement strand
TTCGCCATATCCAGCCCCGATATGTTGCATCGCCGCGTGCGAGCCGCCGAGATGGCGCAGGTTCGGGGCAGCGATGAGGGCCTGTACGACCCGACCGGGCTGCTGGCGCCACATGAGGTCGGACGACCTGTCGTAACCGTGATCGACGGATCGCCGCACACGCTCGCATACCTGGGGTCCGCGCTCGACAGCCCCTCGATAAACCTCGGGGTCGATTCGTTCGGCCAATCCGGCACGCGCCAGGACCTGTATTCGCTGTTCGGAATCGACACCGACAGCATCTATGCGGCGGCGCTGGGCGTCGTCGACCGGGAGCGACGGCGGAGGGGGTAGCCCCATTTCCGTGGGGGTCGTCTACGGCTTTACGGGTTGCAGGTGACGATGGGTACCGGCGCGTGATCGCGCTGAGAAATTGATTGTGCCGCCCTGATCACTTCCATGCCATCGCATGGGCCGACATGGCTCGCGTGGCCGATCTGCGATGTCATGGGTGACATGGCGTGATTGGCGGCTATCAGGCGGGGATACATAGGGCTAGTCACGCTCCGATTTTGCGCCAGGTATCAAGCGCCTGAGCCTCCGTTCCGATTCCGATCCTGAAAGGGCCGAGCGAGTCGTAGTCTGGGCCCCGGACCGCGGCCGATTGTCCTCCGGCAGGCCGATATCGCCGTCCTCAGGATGGCCATCCACGTCGGGCTCATCTTCCGCGAGCATCGATCGGATGAGGTGGGCCATGCGCCAGGCCGTCTTGTAGGTCACGCCGATCTCGCGCCGGAGTTCGGAGATCGGAAGATCCGGGTCGACGGATGAGAGGAGATAGGTGGCGTAAAACCACTTGGTTAGCGGAGTGCGCGACTTGTGGTAAATCGTCCCCGCGGTGGGGTGAACGTGGCGCCCGCAGCGGTCGCATGAGTAGGATCGACGGGACCGCACGCGGTGGTGTTTGGTCGCCCTGCCACACGGCTCGCAGAAAATCCCATCCGGGAACATCTGGTCCTTCAGCCACTCGAGGCAGGTGTCGTCATCCGGGAACTGACGATTGAACTCCCGGACGTCATCGCGGCTTATCACGGGCATGATTTTACCCTACCGCAAAGGGACATATCTACCTGCTTCTACGGCACTGACGCAACTTCGAGGTTGTCCGAGGTGATTCCAAAAATGTACATTACTAAGTATTTACCTAGTAATGTACATGTACGATCAAATACAATGATGTATTCACTTCGCAACGCGTTTCGGCATTGAAGGCAGCGCGATCGATTGTCAGATATTACCTGCCTCAACGGGATATCAATATACCTACCGATATGGTATTCATGTCGCGTCACAGATCTCGATAGCTTGACGACTGGCGTCACGCAGTCAGCGCCCGTCATTCCCGAGTGGTCGGAAATCCAGCCAACGTTCGACCGACGCAACATTTGACATAGTCCTGTCCGCCAATATCGTGACCATCCGGCCACGGTGGTCCGGAATCACGAGAACAAAACCGCGGATATACAGTCCAATCCCTTGATAGACGATAAACCCGGTCCGAATGTAGGGAGCGAGCTGGATTTCCACCTGCGTGGAAGTGACGGCGAGGGCGGAGTGCTGAAGTTCCCGATTTCTGAAGTCCCCGGCCGAGGCGAGAACGTGGAGATCGGCCGGAGATCAATTCTGCCCTGTTGCGACGGCCGCAGCGAGCGACGGCTGCACCTAATCCGCCGACAGGAACTCCATTGCGGCGGCGACGCCGCTTCCGGCCCGCGAAATCCCGGCGATGTCCAGACCCATCTCGACACCGGCGAGCGTCCCCATCAGGGTCAGATCGTTCAGGTCGCCGAGGTGGCCGATACGGAAGGTCCGGCCCTTCACCTTACCCAGCCCGGTCCCCAGCGACATGTCGAATCGGTCGAGAATAACTTTCCGAAGATCGTCGGCGTCATACCCGTCCGGCGTCATGATCGCCGTCAGAGAGCTGCTGTACTCCCGCTCATCCTGGGCAAGGATGTCGAGGCCCCATGCGGTCGCCGCCCGTCGAGTCGCCTCCGCGAATCGATCGTGGCGTGCGAACACCGCGTCGAGCCCCTCCTCCTCCAACATCTGCAGCGCCTCGCGCAGTCCGTAAAGGAGATTGGTCGAAGGCGTATATGGGAAGAAACCCTGCGGGTTGGTGGCGAGCATCCCGTCCCAGTCCCAGTAAGACCGGGGAAGCGAAGCCTCGCCTGCGGCCGACAGCGCACGTTCACTGACGGCGTTGAACCCGAGGCCGGGAGGAAGCATTAGGCCTTTCTGGGAGCCGCCGACGGTGACGTCTACGCCCCACTCGTCGTGCCGGTAGTCGATCGAGCCGAGCGACGAGATCGTGTCCACCATGAGCAACGCCGGGTGGCTCGCTGCGTCGATGGCCCCCCGCACCTCGCGGATTCGGCTCGCCACGCCGGTGGATGTCTCGTTGTGCACGACGGCGACGGCCTTGATCTGGTGGCTCGAATCCTCGGCGAGGCGGGCCTCGATCTGGGCCGGGTCTACACCGTGACGCCAGTCGCCGGGAATGAAATCGACCTCAATCCCAAGCTTTCGCGCCATCGCGCACCAGAGTGTTGCGAACTGCCCCGTCTCGAACATCAGGATCCGATCGCCCGGGGACAGCGTGTTGACCAGCGCCGCCTCCCACGCGCCGGTGCCGGAAGCCGGGAACACCAGGACGTTGGCTTGCGTCTTGAACACCTTTTTGAGGCCGTCCAGAATCTCGAGCGTGAGCTTCGAGAAGTCCGGGCCGCGGTGGTCTATCGTCGGGCGATTGATGGCCCGAAGCACACGGTCCGGGACGTTCGTGGGACCCGGTATCTGGAGAAAGTGTCGGCCGGCCGGAGGCGTCATTTAGCCTGGTTCCTTAATCGATTGCGCTTGAATTGTCCGGGCGTGCCCGGCCGGGGTGAAGCTTGTTGGCGAGCCGCTTAAGGACCACGGAACAACATCATCGGCCTCTGTCGGCCCGCAGGTGAGTCCGGTTACGCCAAAATACACCCAGAAAGTACATCCCAAAGTACACTAGGCGGAGGCGTGAGGCGCGGCCGCCAACCGGAGGTTCGCCCTTTGACGCCGTCCGTTCGACTGGCCAATATCGTCGACAACTGGCTTGAACGACGACTCGGTGTACCGCTATCGGCTGCGGGGACCGGAGCGCTGACCGTAGTGCCCCGGCCCGAGTCCGGGCTCGCTTCCGGGGCCGCCGCCGACGCCGGGATTACTGTCGTTCGGCTGAACGACCGGAGCCTGATTGTGGCGAGGTTGGACTGGGTCGAGCCGCTCACACACGCCGTTTCTGATCTTCATCCCGACCTGTTGTTCACGCCGTTCGGGTCGTTCGAGTTGTCCCGCATCACCCTTCCGGACGGCGTCTCCGTCTGGGGGCCGAACTGGTATCTGATGGCGGATTCGGATTCCTGGCCGAGACTGTCAGATGACCGAGCCCGCGCGGTGACATCGGTTGAGCTGGCGGAGGTCGATTTCGACCTGTTCTGGCACTGCTTCGGCGCCGGTTCGCTCGCAGCGTTCGGCGTGTTTCAGGAAGGGAATCTTGTGGCTCTGTCAACCGTGAAGGACCGGGGTGAGCCGTTCATGGAGATCGGCGTCGACGTGGCGCCGGGCGCTCAAAGTTCCGGCCTTGGGAGAGCCGTGGTGTCGGCGGCAGGGACGTGGATTTTGGAGCAGGGACGGCTCCCGCTCGCCACCGTAGCCCCGTTCAACGTGCCCTCCACTCGTACGCTTCGGCGCGTCGGGTTGGAGTACGCCTTCACCGAGATGTCGGGCGTAGCCGGCCCCTTCCGCATGCCGCCCCAGCCAATAGGTCGCCCGCTGCCAGACGCGGAGTTATACGACTACTACCCGGCGTGGGCGATGAATCGGGACATACGGCCGCGATCAGACTTGGCAAATCAATAGATCGCGGTTGCCGATGGCGGTGGCAGGGTATTTACTGTTGCAACGGGTAACCTGAGACGGTCTACTCAAGCAGAGGGGCGGATAGAGCAGTAATGTCGTCAGTGATTCGACAACGAAACTGCTGTGCCTGGCTTGGATAGTTGGCCCGTAGCTCAGTGCTTCGATCAGTTGGCACATAAGGTCGACCTGCCCAACACTACGACTCCCCCCGCCGTTATTAGTCCGTGACGTTCTCGTTCCCGGGGTCAACCGGATCAATATATGCTTCTAGACATACCGATTCTGATCGCCAAAGGGTCTGATCATGACTCATTGTCAGGCAACAACCCGATCGTCATTGTTGGGCCCAATGGTTCCGGCAAGACTCGGCACGCCATCAACATGGCAGCCTGGAACGACGCTTCCCACATTGGTGCCGTCCGAAACATAGAATTGCCTACTGATGTGGGCATGATGTCAGGTGAAAGAGCCCGCATACAGCTCTCCGCCACTCTAACTAATCGACGATCTCGTTGGTGGCAAATATCAAATGAAATCGATCAGTTATTCGGCAAATTACTGGCTGACAATTCTGAAGCTGCGGTAAAGTACCGTGACGGACATTACGCCGGGAGCGATCCCGAACTTGAGACTACGAATCTTATGAAGCTTCAGGATTCATGGAAATCCATGTTTCCAGGTAGGAGCATAGAGTTTCGGGGAAACCAACCATTCGTCGTCAGCAAAAATGGCCCGGAAGCCGCAGAATACTCGGATCAACAGATGAGCGACGGCGAGCGAGTTGGCTTATATTTGGCGGGACGTGTGTTGGATGCATCATCCTCGGTAATCATCGTCGACGAACCTGAGGTGCATTTCCACAGTCGACTCGCTGCGAGATTCTGGACCGAACTTGAGTCGTTGAGGTCCGATTGCAGGTTCGTATATCTGACTCATGATCTTCCTTTTGCATTGTCAAGACGTGATGCGACATTCATCGTCGTCATGCCGAATTCCCAACCACAAGTTGTGGAACTCAAGGATGGACT
This sequence comes from Chloroflexota bacterium, assembly GCA_027623795.1. Taxonomy (GTDB): domain Bacteria; phylum Chloroflexota; class Dehalococcoidia; order Lucifugimonadales; family Lucifugimonadaceae. The sequence goes on along the minus strand of JAQBUX010000127.1, from coordinate 3,022 downwards.
GCCGTCGGATCTGATAGAAGCGTTGTTAGGAGCGGCCTCTTTCTCGATACATGCCCGACGCATCGTGTTTTGCGAAGGTCAAGAAGGCAAAAGCATCGATCAGGCCCTATACTCCGCATGGTTTTCAGATGATGACACGGCCGTGGTTCCTGTAGGCTCTTCCAGCCAGGTCACTGCTTGTGTCGACGCATTCCGTCAAAGCAAATTAGTCGCCGGGGTCGAAGCGATCGGCATTATTGACCGTGACTACTGGCCTGATAAATATTTAGAATCCTTACCGGAAGGCATGTTCGTTCTTCCCGTGCACGAAGTTGAGAACCTTTATTGTATTGAAGAAGTTTTCAAGGCGGTTGCGACATATTTAGGTAAAGATCATGATCTCACGAATAAATTATTAGCTGATTTCAAGAGAGATGCGATCGGTAAATTCAGTGACGGATTATTCGCGAAACAAGTATCCCAACGATTCAAGATGGCGATAGAGCATTACAAGAATGTAGCTCTCAACAAGGTCACTGTTGATCCTGATCGAAATACCAACAAGTTAAACCATCTGGCCGCATTAATTCCAGAGAACTGAGATGTGTCGCCATCCAACCTGTTTGATTTGGAGCATCAGCGACTCGAAAACGCCTTATCGGGATCGTTTGACCAATTCCTGAGTTTTATGCCTGGCAAAGTGTTTATCCACGGTGCCGCGAGTCGCCTGGGTATGGACACGGTGGCCTACATTGAGATCATTCATAATGCACTGCTCCACTCTGGACCTGGAGCGTTGATCGAGCTACATAAGGCGGTTGAAGATGCGCTGGTATCCCATCTCCCAGCGAGGAAATGCGAACCGCAAGAAACTGATGACCGTGGCGATGTCCGACAAGACTAAATCTGCAACAGACGTCCGCCATTGACGCCGGAGGGCAACAAGATCTGACGGCATTGGTCTCCCCAATTGGAACGAAGCAATCATGCCGAGACACATTGTCTGAACACCTGATACTCCGGTTCGTCGGTCCCGTGGGTCTCCAGACGAAACGCCACGACAGCGCCCGGGGCGCTTAATTACGATCATTGCCCGTTAACGTCGGACCAGCGCATCGCCCGGACTGAATCTTTGGTGGGCCAGTTGGGCTAATTCCGACGCCACGGCCGCCGTGTATCTCCGCAGCGTGGTTACATCCCTCCAACCCATGACTTCGAACATGTCCGAGTTCTGCATCCCGAGAGGTTTCATTTCAGCAGCGGCAGGTCTGAAGGCATGAACGCATTTGTACTGCGCTCCAGATCGATCACGTAGCTGTTTAACGACTTACTACAGCCTGCGTGGGCTTGCGCCCCTACCAGAACTCGCCGTCCTTGACTCTCCATCGTCTGACATATCACTGAGTAGCCAATACCGGCTCAGCGCCGGGCGGGACGCGCGCCCGACTCGGCAAGCCACATCCCCTTAAACCCGGGACATCCCGCCTGCGGGCTGCTCGACGGCGGTGAACCCCGGCCGGAACTCGGCGAGTCTTGGTGCGCCGCCGCCGTGCGCGTACACCCGGGTTTTCCCGATCCCTTCGACCTCGATCTCCGCCACGTCTCCGTCGTTCAAGGGGCCGAGTCCGATGCGGTAGGTACCCGTAGCGACGATGTCTCCCGGGTGCAGATCGATAAACCTCGATAGCCAGGCTATCTGCTGCGGGATCCTGACGGCCATGTGTTCCGTGTTGTAGTCCTGTCTCGCCTCCCCGTTTACCCACGACTTGACCTTCACGTCGTGGGGGTCCGGTATCTCATCGCGCGTCGCGATCCACGGCCCGCAGACGGCATATGTGGCCTGGCCCTTTGGGATCAACTGCGTCCGCCTCGTCAGCCCCCGCGCCGACACATCGAAAAACCCCACATAACCGAACACATGGTCGAGGGCGTCGCCCGGGTTGATGTTTCTCCCGCCTCGACCGATGACGTAGGCAAGTTCAGCCTCCGGTTGGTGCACCACCACGCCCGGGAGGTCAGAGAGCTCGATCGTGCCCTCGGGGCCCAGGATTGTCCGGGTCTTTGTAGAAAAACTCCTCCGCCACCTCTTCCCGTTTGCGGTCCGGGGTGTCCAGGTAGTTGGAGAAAGCGGCGAGACAACGGCTGGGGCGGGGTATTGGCGCGAGCAGTTTCACGCCGTCCAGCGGCACGCCCTCCTCCGAATCCGCCATGCCCTGGAGCTGCGGGCGGTACACGTCGAAGTTCCCGATCAACTCCTCCATCACTCCCTGCGGCCCCCGGAACGCGCCGCCCTCGACGACATCGGTCACATCGACGAACGTATCACCGTTCTTGAGGACGCCGACGCGGTCGTTGTCGAATCTGAGGATTTTCATTCGGGCGCTCCATATTCGGTGAGGGCTATCGAGAAACTGAACGTGCGCCTGTCTCTCACGTTCGGCGGGATGGTACAGCGGAGTATTGCCCTCAGCCAACACGTTCCGGAATCTGGCGCGTTGACGATCGGAAATGCGCCGTTTTCGGCCTCGCTGCCACGAATGCGCTGCACAATGGACCCGTCCGGCGTTGACCGTTCGTAGACGCCACTTCTAGAATCGCCGCTCTGGGAGTCACCGCTCCGGGGATCGCAGCCCGGAAGTCGGCTTATCCGACGAGAGCCGTTCCCGACACTCAGTCCGCGAGAGGATTTCCGATGACTACCGTTGCGCAGCCTACGGAAACAGATATCGAACTGCTCGGCCACCTGTACCGCCGCGCAGGTTTCGGTGCGACGCGCGAGCAGCTTGAGCGCCACGCCTCCCGGAGTTACGAGAAGACCGTCGAGGCCCTCCTGAACCCGGACCCGGCCAGCGACATCCAGGAAGATGTTCTGGAGCGCTACATCCACGGGGAGGGCCCGCCGATATTCGTCGGCGGCTGGATATTCCGGATGATCAACACCGAGTGCCAGCTGCAGGAGAAGATGACCCTGTTTTGGCACCACGTGTTCGCCACCGGGCTCGTCAAGAACGAGCACGTTCTGGCCGCCAAGAACCAGATCAAG
>JAQBUX010000126.1 GCA_027623795.1 Chloroflexota bacterium | reverse complement strand
ATGGCTTCAAACGAGCAACCATCGATTCTTCAGCAGCCTGCTAGTTTCGCTAGATTCTCCCGGCGACCCATTCAAGGGTGAAAAGTTCATCGCGTTTGCGAAATGTGAATGAGGATCCGTTCGAGCGTACACGCGCTCCGGCTTTGCGATAGGGAGCGCCTGGACGACGAGCCTGGCCGGTGAACGCGACATCGGCCGCGTAGGAAATTCTCTTCGCCCGGGCCGCTCGTTGGTGAGGTTCAGCCGATCCTGAATCGAGTTCAGGATGACATGTTCGGAATCGTTAACCAGCTCGGCGGCACGGCGCATTCAGACCGCTCGAACCGTTGAACCTGTCGTCGCCAACCGGTGCGCGGCCTGGCGTCGCCCACGCATCGACCCGACGCCTTTACCGCCCCTGCTCTACCTGGACCTTCTGCCAGTCGTAGTCGACGTCTCCGTCGTAGAAACGGTCCGGGTGTTCGATCGCCCAGAGTTGCTTCCGCATGTTCCAGTGCTCCGGCTCGACCGTCATGCCCTCGCGCCACACGGCGGCTGCGCCTTCGATATCACCCGAGCGGTAGAGTCCCAGTCCGCGCTCGAAGTGGTCGAGACTTGCGACGTTAACCGCACCCTTGACGGGGGTTTCTTCGGTCAGTCGGACGTCACCGGTGAGCAAGAACTCGGTCACAAGCTTCTTTGTGGCGGGCTTTCGGATATCGAACCCGCCGTACAGGGCGTATCTGAGGGTGCCGTCGGCGTCGATCAACGCGCCGTTAGGCACGGCGCGCACGCCGAAGGTCCGGGTGACGGTGCTCCCCGCGTCCACAACGGTCGTGAAATCTGCGCCGGCCTTCTCGTGGAACGGCCGCGGCAGATCGGGACCCTGGAGATCGACCGCGATGGACAGCAGGTCTGAACCGGCGGCGGTTATCTGTCCGTACATCTGCTGCCAGACCGGCAGCTGTTCACGGCAACCTCACCAGGAGGCCCACATGAACACGGCGAGGCGACGCCCCCGGTAGTCCGAGAGGCTCACGTCGGAGCCGTCCAGGGAGGGGAGGGTGAAGTCAGGGACAAGTTCACCGATACCAGGGGCTGAGGTCGCTGACGTCATTTGTTTCCTCCGGTTGCGGCGCTTGCGGTCACATTACAAGGTTCGTGAACCGCGGTGTGGATATGACCGTCCCGGGGAGCACTGCTCCAACAAATTCCGAGATGCGGGTAGCGTCGGACTCGTAAGCCCGGCGTTTTTGGTTTCAGAGGGAACTCACGGTTCCGGGCGGATTACCAGCTTCAGCCAATGCCGTGGTAACCGACCTCGACCTCCCCGTTACGGACGAGGACCGGCGTCGTACGGTCGCCGCCGGTGAGTTTCTCCACCTCTGACCACAGGTCTTCGTGTTCGCTCATGTCGATCTCGGTGTACTTCACACCCTCTCCGTCAAGCTCTTCCTTCAGCATGTTGGAAAAGTCGCACTCAGGGTGTGAGTAAAGGACCGGTGTTTCTGTTGCTTCCGGGGTAGTCAATTTCGGGTTGCCGTCCTTGTTCTTGCGGTTTCTGGTGGAGATTATGAGGTACTGACTCGGACCTGAGGTCACGGTCTGTCGGGTGACTACGTTGTAAGTCGCCTTCGACCGCGCCCCCAAATCAGGACTTCTCCCTCACCTTAATCCTCTCCCGCTGGGAGAGGGAGGCAACGGTATTGTCTCTACTGTGTCGGAGCAATCTCCACCGACATCTTATTCGATGATCGTAGCGCAATCGTCGGCGCGTATACCTACATGTGCATACCTTCGTAGTTCGGGTCGAGGTACTTTGCGGGCTCGCTGGAGAACGCTACGCGGCAGCCGGGCGAGCAGAAGTAGTAGGTCTGCCCATCGTGGTCGTGGGTCCCGCCCGAAGGCTTGCTTGTGTCCACGTCCATCTTGCAGACCGGGTCGGTCGCCATGTCCGGGTGCTTACTGAAAAACGGGATTCTCGGCATTTGAGACCTCCTTATTTGCGGACGGATCGGTTCCGCCCTTGCGAAGTGATGGAAAGACAGGGCTTCTCCCTCACCCTCGCCCGGAGGGTGAGGAGATTGATGGCTGCAACTCCTAACCTACGGCCGCTGCCGGCTCTCCTACGGTTTCACCACCCGCAGGCGGGCGGCGTTTGACCATCGGTCGGCGGCCCAGCCGCAGCGAGTTGGTCACGACTGTCACAGAGCTGAGCGCCATCGCTCCGGCGGCCGCTATCGGGTTCAGGAAGCCGTTATTACCGAGCACCGGTTGAAGCACGCCGGGAACCCCGCCGTCCGACCAGATCGGGTATAGCACACCGGCGGCGATCGGGATCAGTGCGACGTTGTAGAAGAACGCCCAGAACAGGTTCTGCTTGATAGTCCGCATGGTGGACCGGCTCAGGTTGATCGCTGCCGCTACGTCCCTGACATCGCCCCGCATCAACGTGATATCGGCGGCCTCAATGGCGACGTCGGTCCCGGTTCCTATGGCGATACCGACATCGGCAAGCGCCAGCGCCGGCGCGTCGTTAATGCCGTCTCCGACCATCGCCACCCGGCGCCCGTCCGCCTGGAATCGCGCTATCACGGCTGCTTTGTCAGCGGGCAAGACCTCCGCCACGACGTTCTCGATACCGATCTGTCGGGCCACGGCTTCCGCCGTCCGACGGTTGTCGCCGGTGAGCATAACGGGCTCAATCCCAAGAGAGATCAACTCGGCGACGGCCTCGCGCGCCTCCGATTTTACGCGGTCCGCAACACCGATCACGCCAAGGAGCGCACCGTCACGGGCGATGACCAGCGGCGTCTCGCCGTTCGATGTCAGCGCCGTTACGTCGGCCTCGGCGCCCCCGGTGCTGACGCCTTCACCCTCCAGAAACGCGGTGGTCCCGGCAAGTACGATCTGGCTTCCAACAGATCCCCGTACTCCGCGTCCCGGAACGGCCGCGAAATCTGACGCCTCCCGGACCTGCAACCCGCGTGCCGACGCTTCCTCCAGCACAGCGGATGCCAGCGGGTGCTCGGACGGCCGTTCGATGGCCGCCGCCGCTTCGATCAATTCGTCCTCGGATACGCCGAAGGCTCGGATAGAGGCGACCCGCGGGCGTCCTTCCGTGAGCGTGCCGGTCTTGTCCAGGACGACGACTTGAATCTTGTGCGCCGTCTCCAGCGCCTCGGCGTTGCGAATCAGAATGCCGTTCTCCGCGCCACGTCCCATGCCGACCATGACCGCGGTCGGGGTCGCGAGACCCAGAGCGCAGGGGCAGGCGATGACGAGGACGGCCACGGTGGCGAGCAGCGCGTTGACGTAGACGGGCGCCGGCCCTATGAGGGTCCAGGTGATGAAAACGGCGGCTGCGACCAGAAGTACGGCCGGAACGAAACGGGCGGTGATCACGTCCGCAAGACGCTGGATAGGAGCCCGCGAGCCCTGGGCGTCCTCGACCATCCTGATGATCTGGGAAAGCACGGTCTCTCTCCCGACGCCGGTCGCCGTGAAGCGGATGCTGCCGTGTCCGTTGACCGTGCCGGCGAACACTGTGTCGTCGGCGGTCTTCTCGACCGGTATGCTCTCGCCGGTGAGCATCGACTCGTCGACCGAGGTCGCCCCCGAAACGATACGACCATCGACCGCGATCCGCTCCCCCGGTCTGACCACGAGCTCATCGCCATCCACTACGTCCTCGATCGCCGTCTCGATCAGCTCGTCTCCGCGCGCTACCAGCGCCGTCCGGGGCTGCAGGCCGATCAATTTCTTGATGGCCAGCGACGTGCGGCCGCGGGCCCGGGCCTCCAGGAAGCGGCCGAGGAGGATCAGTCCGATGATCGCTGCCGATACGTCGAAATAGGTGCCGGTGGCGTGGCCGCCGAACAGGGTGGACGACTCGAATGTACCCCGGGATATCGTGGCGGCAAAACTGTAGACGAAAGCCGCTGATGTGCCTATGGCGATCAGCGTGTTCATGTTCGATGTGCGGTGCTTCAGGGCGCCCCACGCCCCGGTGTAGAACTCCTTGCCGGCCCAGAACTGGATGGGCGCGGCGATGGCGAGCATGAAGACGTTAACGGCGGTCGGTGAAATGTCCTCGAGCGCCGATACAGACTGGTACTGTACCGCCAGCATCATGACCACCGCGGCGGTCAGCGCTGCAACGACCTTAATCCGCAGTTCGCGGAGCCGTGCCTGACGCCGGGCGTCTTCGTCCGGACGTGCTTCACCGTCCTCGACAACCCCTTCCACTGAGTAACCGGCGCCGGAAACGGCGGCGCGGAGCGCTGCCAGGTCAGCGGTCGCGGGGAAGTACTCAACGCTGACGCGTTCGGTCGCCAGGTTGACGGTGGCCTGCACAACGCCTGAGACGGAGTTGAGCGCTTTTTCCACGTGCCCCACGCAGGCGGCGCAGGTCATGCCGCCGATGGAGAGCGTGATCTTTTCGGCCGCCGCGCCGTACCCGGCACTTTCAATTGCTCTGATCAGTTCGTCCGGACTGGTCAACGCGGGATCGAGCCGCACCGTGGCGCGCTCGGTCGCCAGGTTGACTTCGGCGTTGGAAACTCCCTTGACTTCACGAAGGGCGTTGCCGACGTGTACCACGCATGCGGCGCAGGTCATGCCGGTGATCGGCATGGTTATCGAGGTGAGTTCTTCGGGCTTTCGCTCGTCGACGGTAGACCCGGCGGCAGTTTTTTCAGAAGTGGTCATGGCTACTTGTTCGCCAGCGCGTACAGCTCTACCAGCTCGTCCAACACTTCGTCAGATCGACCTGCCTTGACGCCTTCGATGACGCAGGAGTGGAGATGGCCGTCCAGTAACTTCGTCTCGAGCTTTTCGATCGCCCTTCGGATGGCATAAGTCTGCTTGAGGACGTCGACACAGTAACGTCCCTCCTCGATCATTTTTTTGACGCCCGCAAGGTGCCCCTCGATGTACGAGATGCGGTTCGTTGCGTCCTTTTTAGTTTCGTCAAACATAGAATTCCGGGGATTATCCTTAATCGAACCCATACCCCCCCGGTAGGGGTCGTGAAGCCATAATACCTCGATAATAGATTGGTGTCCAACCCGATGCGGCTCCCCGGGATTGTTGACCCGCATGACTGCCGCATCTAGCATCGGCGTTAGAGGGGATTCGGCGGACGGTGCGCCCGCGGAGAAGTGCAATGCCCCGACGATACGAAAAAGAGATCGAAGAGATTCTCGATCGCGATGAGCGGCGTGTCCGGCGGACGGACCGGGTGCGGACGGTGACGCGGCGGGCCACACATACGCGGCAGCGAATCCGCCTCACGTCCGGCAACCTGATGCTGGCGGGCCTCGGGCTGGTTGTCCTCGGGCTGATCTTAAAGTCGCTCTTCGTATTGTTGGCAACGATCGGCGCTCTGCTCTTCGTCGCCGGTTACATCATGTACTTCACCCGTGCCCGCACGCCGCGCTACGAAAAACGCTGGCGGGGCGAGGTCGTGAACTACCCGGACTCGTGGCCCAACCGGTTCCGTCGCTTGTTCAGCCGGCGGCGCTAGTTGAGGCCGGAATGGTCGTGCGCCGGTTGGTCAGCCGGTGCGTGCGCCTCAGTCGACCCCGTCTTGCGGCCGATATCGATATCCGCCGCGTTTTCGGACTCGGTACACTCCGTTTCGAGCTGCATCGTGGCGAAATGGAATTGGCCGGTATCGTCCAGTATCCCCTGGCCGGCGTGAAGGATGTCCTGCGCCAGGGAGTAATCCCGGACCGCGACGTGGGTGGAGAACACATTCGTCCCTGACGTGATCATCCAGGCGTGGGTGTGATGGACGTCTTCAACCCCGTCAAGCGCGACGAACTCCTGCCTGATCGATTCCAGATCCACGCTCGGCGGAGTGGTCTCGAGCAGCACCAGCACCGCTTCCTTGATGATCTGCCACGACGCGTAGATCAGCACGAGGCCGAAAAGCATGCCCAGCAATGGGTCAATCTCCAGGAAGTCTGTCAGCCGGATTACTACGGCGGAGACGATGATGATGAGGCTGCCGACGAAGGTCTGGACGACGTGCCAGAACGCGCCGCGGATGTTCAGGTTGCCTTTCTGGCCGGCCCACAGCAGGCGCAGGGCAATCACTTCGGTGATCAACCCGCCAGCCGCGGCGAGCAGCATCGGCGTCGTTGACAGGTCCTTCGGGTTGGCGAGCCGCATGGCGCCCATCACGATCACCACGCCGGCCATCACCAATAAGAAAAAGCCGTTCAGCAGCGCGCCGATAATCTCGGCTCGCTATAGCCCAAACGTCCGCGACACCGTTGCCGTCCGACGCGCGATCCGGGCGGCGGCTATCGCCAGGACCACCCCGCCGACGGCGGAAAAGGTGTGCATGGCGTCCGATATAACGGCGACCGAGCCGGTCCATATCCCGATGCCCAGTTCGATGACGAAGTAGACCCCAGTGAGCCAGCTGGTGATCTGAAGAGCTCTGGAGTGGTCCCCGCCGGAGGGCAGGCCGTGATGGGCGTGACTCATGTGGGCTCCTTTTGGCTCATGTGGTCCTGAGTGCTCCGTTATCCCGAGTGTCCCGAGCCCACGGCCGACCCGTTTGGTGGGAGTCGTTGCGACGGAGTGGGGGAGTGTACTCATGCTGCTACGGGTGCCGCGACCGGGCGCGTGGCCTGGACACGAGGCTTGGCCCGGACACCGGCGGTTCACCGGAATTCTCCCGCAGCGCACCGCAGGGGAATGCTCGTTCGCCGACCTGTGCTAATGTGCGGCCTTCGACGAGATCAGCATGCGGTGTTGCACAGCCCGGCAGGCCAAATGGCCAGGCCCGGTTGGCGTCGCGCAAGCCGGAATTTTGAAAGCCAGACACATGACGACCGGCAGGGAATACGAAGGCCAGTTGGCGGAGACGGTCAGGATACAGGGGGACGGTGGCGACGAAATCGGCGCGTATATGGCGCGGCCGCTCGGCGCTGGCCCGTACCCGGGGGTAATCGTCCTCCACCACATGCCGGGGTGGGACGACGCCACCAAAGAGATCACGCGCAAGTTCGCGCACTACGGCTACATAGGCATCGACCCGAACCTGCACTACAGGGAGGGGCCCGGAGCGCCGGACGACGTGGCGGCGGTCTCTCGTGCGGCCGGCGGGGTGCCCGACTCGAGGTGTATCGGCGATGTAGAGGGCGCAATGCGATACCTGCGGTCGCTGCCGTACTGCAACGGAAAGATCGGGATCATTGGCTTCTGCTCCGGCGGACGCCAGGTTTACCTGTGCGCCGGGAGCATCCCGGACCTTGACGCAGCCGTGGACTGTTGGGGCGGACGCGTGATCGCTTCAGCCGACCAGCTCACGGAGCAGCAGCCGGTCGCCCCGATCGACTTGACGCCAAACATCAAGGCTCCCCTGCTCGGCATCTTCGGAAATGAAGACCAGTCGCCGACGCCAGAGGATGTCGACGCCACGGAAGCGGAACTCAAGAAGCACGGCATAACACACGAGTTCCACCGGTACGACGGCGCCGGTCACGGGTTTTTCGCCGTCGACCGCCCCGGCTACCGACCGGTCCAGGCCACCGAGGCGTGGGGCGAAGTCTGGAAGTGGTTCGGCCGATATCTGAAAACGTCGTAGTGGGCGTCCGATGACGGTGAAGCGCTCCAGTTGAGAGGCTTTCGAACGCCTCAGCGAGCCCGTCGCCGTGAGGACCCAGGCGGGTGCGGGGCGCACCCGCGAATTAGCTTTGACGGTATCTGTGAGTAAATCGAGGAGTACCGCACTTATGTGCACGTGGATCATCGAAAAGGCCGAGATGTACGGCAGCGCCAAAGGACCGGACGGCTGGTTCCGGCTCAATCAGGCCAACGTCTACTACGACCACCCTTACGACGCGCCCCTCGACCATGCGCTGATCATCGATTTTGTCGCAGACCCATCAAAGCCGGGCAATCGTGTGGCGGTAGAGATCAGCATGGAGTCAGCGCGCCGGTTGATGAAAAGCATCGAGTCCGCGCTTGAAACGGGTGTCGATGCGCACGCCGTGGACCTGACACCGGCCGGGGACTAGCT
>JAQBUX010000125.1 GCA_027623795.1 Chloroflexota bacterium | reverse complement strand
GGTCCGGCCGGCGTTTGTAAAACGCTCGAAGCCCGTCCTCGGCGCTCGTCGCGGAAACAACGTTATGGCCCTCAAGGCGCAACAGCGTCGCGACCAGTTCGAGGATTTCGGGCTCGTCTTCAACGACGAGTACGTTACGGGCGTTATTCATCTGGTGCGATCAACTCCGCGGCCGGCCGTCTCGGTCGTTTTATTCCACAATCCAAAGCTACAGAACTGACACAAAACACACACACGGCTAAAACACGGGTTTGTCACGATGAGGTTACGCGCAGTGGATCGATGTGGTCGCGGGCGGAAGCAAAGCCGAGGAGTGATCAATGGATGTACCGAGCATCGGGCAAGCGGGATTCACAGGCACGGCGGACTCCGAGATCAAACCTGGCGGTCGCAGCCGGCTTCGCGGGGCGGTGGACCGTCGATTATTGCGGATGCGGGAAGGCATGCCGTGGGTCCGCAATGCGAACGCACAATTTGTCGAATCCTACGGAAGCATCGTGGACATCGATCTCGGCTGGCGTATGGTGGACTCCACGCTACAACTTCATCAGGCCGGGCAGATCGTGCTCGAAGACAACCAGCTGGAGTCGCTTTCAGATCTCTGGAAAACGTTGACGACAGAGATCATCAACTTGCCCGGACGAGAGGAGCCTTCCGACGCCAGGGAGATGGCTGAAGGACTCGCCGAGGCCGTTCGAGACCGTCTCCAGAGGATGGGCGACGAGATGCGCCGGGACGAACGCTCGACCATCCGACTGATGCACGATTACGAGACCCTGGTCGATCTTGACCTGAGTTGGCGCATGGTTGAGCAAACTCTTTCCTCAGCCGCGCAGGGTGATTTCGAACTCGAAGCGGATCGCGAACAGGCGCTGCGCAACAATTGGCGAGAGCTGACGACGGAACTGGTGGCGATCCTAGGCCGCCATCAGGACGAGGTGTCGGAACGTCCGAGCCAGGAGGCCCTGGACAATCTTTTCGAGTTCAAGCTCGCGGTCTGATCGCCGTACACATCGACGTGACGTAAAGAGAGGTGGCCGAAGGGCCGCCTCTTTTTTTGCCTGCACGTGGACCTGATTTACCGGTCACCGTGGCCGTTTTACGGAAGCGACGCGTGATCCGGGGGCTCAACGGTGTGCGTCCGTGGGAAGCGGTGACGGAATCTAACCGCCGGGAAGTTCGGCCACGTCAGGAATGCGCGCCGGCGTCGTTGCGGCAGATGGGCCGCGGTGTAACGCGCCGGTGGCGGCAGGCCTGTACCCGTTGATGAGCTCGGCCATCCGGTTCCGGATGGCGTTCTCACCGAGCTCGGGAAGATCAGCCAGCAGGCGCTCGGCGGCGGACACCATGCCGGTCTCACTTTGCGGATCGTCGTAGACCCACAATTTGTCCAGCCCGGTGTCGGCAAAATCCTCGCCGGTGAAGGTCAGCTCTTCGGCGAGCTTTTCTCCGGGCTTCAACCCTGTGAAAACGATATCGATATCATCCCGCGGGGTTAGCCCCGACAGCGTGATCAACGTCTCGGCGAGGGTCGCGATCTTGATCGGCTCGCCCATTTCGAGCACGAACACCTCACCTCCTTTACCTATCGCCGCCGCCTGTAAAATCAGGCCTACCGCCTCGGACGCGCTCATAAAGTAGCGTTCCACATCCGGGTCGGTAACGGTGATCGGCCCGCCCCGCTCGATCTGTCTCCGGAAGATCGGGACCACGCTGGCGTTGGAGCCTAGGACGTTGCCGAAACGGACGGCTACAAAGCGGGTCGACGATGTTGCGTTCAATTCGCGGATCATCAACTCGGCAAATCGCTTCGACGCGCCCATCACGCTCGTCGGATTGACAGCCTTGTCCGTGGAAATAAGCAAAAAGTTGTCGGCGCCGGTCTCGATGGCACACCGCGCCACCGAAAGCGTTCCGCCCACGTTGTTGGCGATCGCCTGCGAAGGCGCGTCCTCCATCAGGTTTACGTGCTTGTGGGCAGCGGCGTGGAACACCGAGTCCGGGTAACACTCACGCATCAACCGCAGGAGAGCTGGCTGATCGGTCACGTCGACAATCCGTACCGTTAACCGGGTTTCCGGCTGGACTACAGATTTGATCTCAGATTCCAGGAAGACCAGCTCGTTCTCGGCTCTGTCGACAAGGACCAGTTGTGAGGGTTTGAGCGCCACGATCTGGCGGGCCAGTTCAGACCCGACGGACCCGGCCGCCCCCGTGACCATCACCTTCTTTCCCTCGACAGATCCCCGGATAAGGCCTATGTCCAGTCGTGCCTGCGGCCGCCCAAGCAGGTCGAGAACGTCGACCTCACGGATCTGGTTGATGCTTACCGTCCCGTCGACCAGATCGGCGGTGGCGGGCAGAATCTTGCACTCGACACCCGCCTCACGGCACACCTCGACGATGGCCCGTTTTCGTGAAGAACTTGCGCCCGGAATCGCGATAACGGCAAGGTCCAACGCGTAACGACGCGCGAGCGACGGAATGTCAGATATACGCCCGGCTATCGGGACACCATGTATCGTCTGCCCGATCTTGCTGCGGTCGTCGTCGGCGAACGCCACAGGCGTGTACTGAAAAGAACTCGTCGTCGTCGCCTGGGAACAGAGAGAAGCACCGGTATCGCCAGCGCCGATTATCAGGAGCCGGCCGCCAGCGCTCTCCGTCTGCGACCTGGACATGGCACGCTCTCGCACGACCCGCACAAAAAGCCTGATCCCAGCAAGGAGCAGGATGTTGCCCGCGAAGTCGATCAGGAAAACGCTTCGTGGGAACCCTGAAAGGCCCAGCAACCACGTTTGTAACAACACAAACGCAATAGAACTGACCGTGGTCGCCTTCAATATCTGGACGACGTCCGGGATCGCCACGTATCGCCACATACCCCGGAACAGCCTGAAGTATGCGAGCGAAGCCAAACGCAGGGCGAGCAGTAACGGCAACGACTGCCAGATGACATCGCCCGGAACCTGACCGAAGTCGAAATCCAGACGGATCGCGAAAGCGGCCCAGAACGACGCTGCGACAAGCGTCGTGTGCAGCAGAATGACAGCGACGCGACGCGTATTGCCGTTCAATCTTGTGCCGACCATAAAGAACTTCAGCGGAGTTATCCAGTCCGACGCGAGCCGCGAAAAAGTTCACCCGCTTCCTGGTTCAACTCGCCCGGTTTACTGAGAAGGACCGGCAAGCAAGGATTCCCACAGCGCACGATCGTAGACAGCGTATACACAATGGCATCCGGCGCCCCGTTTACGACCGGATAAGCATACTCCCCACTTATTCACCGTTGACACGGGTATTTCCCCGCCGACTTTGTTTATTTGATTCCGGCCGGTCCATATTCCAGCGAAGAGCGCTCGCAAATATCCATGGATCATCGGCCTACGCTCGCGGCCCGATTTCGACAGTCCTAATCTCGCGACCCACGAATCTCAGGGTCGGTGACCGCCGCGACGAACTTCAAGAGGCCGGCAACCCCAATCACGGCGCCGCCCAAGAACAATGGCACCCGAACCTCTGCACGCTGAACGATCAGGCCGTCGCCGAGCTGCATCGCAGCCAGGACGATACCAGCGATCGCGATGGCGACCCAAATGTAAACACTCGCGGTCACTGACGCGGCCTCGTATCAGACGTCCTGCGGCCGGCGGGCTCAAGCCGGGATCGGGCCGACATTCTCGCGCGATACATCCCGTTGCCGGCCAACGCCTATCGGACCACCAGGTTGACGAGTTTTCCCGGCACGTAAATGCGGCGAACGATCTCGGTATCGTCGACGTACGCCTTGACCTTGTCCGATGCGAACGCCGCCTCGAACGCCTGCTCTTCGCTAACGTCGGCCGGCAACTCCAGACGTTCCCGAACCTTGCCGTTTATTTGTACAACCACCGTGATGACTTCATCGGCCGCCAACTCGTCATCCCAGGTGGGCAACTGCTCGTTGTGGATGCTGAACGCGTGGCCCGTCCGTTTCCAGAGCTCCTCTGCAATGTGCGGCGCAAGCGGGGCGGTCAGCAAAAGCAATCGTTCAACGGCGTCAGACCAGGCGGCCGGAGACACGGAGCCGCGATCCCATGCGCGGCTCATGTCGCCCGTGAACTCCATCAACGCGGCGATCGAGGTGTTGAATTTGAAGCGCTCCAGATCGGTAATCGCCCGGCGTGTGGTCTTGTGGGCAGCCCGCACGAGCTCGCGCTCCGACTCCGGGTCCCCTGTGGTCGCAAGATCAGCAATGTCACGACCAGACAACTCCCAGATGCGATTCAGCCAGCGGGTCACCCCCGCGAGGCCGTCATCGCTCCAGTCACCACCCTGGTCCCACGGACCCAGAAACATCAAGTAACAGCGAATCGCATCGGCGCCATAGCGATCCACAAGGGGGTCCGGCGCGAGCGGGTTGGAGCGCTTGGATATCTTTTGATGGTCCTTGATTAACAGGCCCTGGTTGAACAGACGGGAATAAGGCTCGTCAAACTTGACCATGCCGAGGTCCCGAAGAACCTTGTTGAAGAACCGGGCATACAGCAGATGCATCACGGCGTGCTCTGCGCCGCCCATGTACTGATGGACCGGTAACCACGAACCCACGGCGTCTTGATCGAACGGCGCTTGCGATTCATGCGGACTGGCGAAACGCAGGTGATACCACGACGAGTCGACGAAGGTGTCCATCGTGTCCGTTTCACGTCTCGCCGGCTTCCCACATTTCGGGCAGGTCGTGTTGATGAATTCCGGGTCATCCGCCAGCGGAGAGCGGCCGGTGGGCTTGAACTCCGCTTCATCCGGAAGCCGCACCGGAAGTTCGTTCATCGGGACGGGTACGACGCCGCAATCGTCGCAGTAAACGATCGGGATGGGCGTGCCCCAGTAGCGCTGGCGGGAGAACTGCCAGTCACGCATGCGATACGTCACCCGGCGACGGCCTATCTCATCGGCTTCTATCTTGTCCGCAATCCGCTCGATGCCCTCGACGCTCGGCAGGCCATTGAACTCGGCCGAGTTGACCTGTGTGCCGCGCGCCAGGTAAGCCTCGACAAGGTCAGAGCCATCCCAACCGTCGGGAGCGACAACGACCCGTATGGGCAGTCCGTACTTTTTGGCGAACACAAAGTCACGCTCGTCGTGCGCGGGTACTCCCATGACTGCGCCCGTGCCGTATGTGGCCAGTACGTAGTCGCCGACCAGTATCGGGACGCGTTCTCCGTTCAGTGGGTTCGTGGCAAATGCGCCGATCGGCACGCCCGTCTTCTCGCGCTCGGTCGAGGTCCGGTCGATTTCAGAGGTCCGCGCCGCCAGAGCTATGTACTCGGCGACAGAGTCCCGTTGCTCGGGTTGGGTCAATTTCTGGACCAGCGGGTGCTCTGGCGCCAGCACGACGAAGGTCACCCCGTAGACCGTGTCTATGCGCGTCGTAAACGTGGTGAGTTCGGTTTCGGGAAGTCCGTATCCCGAAATGTCGAATCTGAAATCGACGCCCTCAGATCGTCCGATCCAGTTGGTCTGCATGGTCTTGATCTTGTTGGGCCAATCGATACCGTCCATCTGCAGTAGCTCTTCTGCGTATCTGGAGATGGCGAAGAACCACTGATCCATCTCCCGCCGGGCGATGGGCGTGCCGCAGCGCTCACATGCGCCGTCAAGGACCTGTTCGTTGGCGACCGTGGTCTGGCAACTCTCGCACCAGTTGGCGAAACCGCGCGAGCGGTAGGCCAGCCCCGCCTCGTACAACCTCAGGAACAGGTACTGATTCCACCGGTAATACTCCGGCGAGTGCGTCTCCAGCTCCCGATCCCAGTCGTAGCTCGCGCCCATCGACCTGAACTGCCGGCGCATATTGGCGATATTCGTCTCGGTGTACTGGCGCGGGTTGATGTTTGAAGCGATGGCGGCGTTCTCGGCCGGAAGGCCGAACGAGTCGAACCCCATCGGGTGCATCACGTTGAAGCCCTGCATCCGCTTGAAGCGGGCGTGGGCGTCGGCGCCCGCGTACTGGTACCAGTGGCCGATGTGGACGTCACCGGACGGGTACGGGAACATTACGAGCGCGTACCAGTTTTCCTTGCCCGGAACGTGGTCCGGCGCACGATACACGCCCTCGCGCTCCCACCGCTCCTGCCATTTGGCTTCGATCTCGGCGGGTACATACCGGTCCCGGCCGCGGTTCCATTCCCGGGCCGCTGCCGAATCGTCGCCGGTGCGACTGCGAGTTGTGGTCAAGTTGCTGGTTCCTGAAAAATAGTCGAGGACACGACATTCGCGCCCATCACAGGCTCGCGTCTCGTTGTGACGGCCATTCTAGCAAGTGGGTAAAGGGCACTTCGGCGACCGGGTTTCGGCGTCCCGGCGGACGCTCTGACCTCAACCCTGATTTGGCCCGTCCGGTCCCCCGGCTGTCGGCCATGTGATCGTGGAGGGGATTCCGCAAGGTCCGCTCCACAACGGACACAAAAAAACCCCGAGGCCCTCGAAAGAGGGCGCCGGGGTGATGAGATCGCGGCCGCCAGGGTCCAGCCCTGACCGTTCGCCCGCAGGCGCCGGTTGGCCGCTAACCCGCCGAAGATTCTTGCTCCCCCGTAAAGAGCGGCAAGAATTCTCGGATCAGGTTTACAAAATCAGGCGGCGGCGTCGCCGTCCGGGAAACTCGAACCGGACGGAATTAACCGCCGCTCGGACCGGTACGGAAGCAGCCTGTCGCCGCGCCGGAACGAGACGTTGCGTGACCAGCGCGCCATGGGCCAGTCGACATAGATGATCGGCGTCTCGCTCGACTGTCGTTCGAATGTTTTGTGCTGGATCATTAGAATCGCCTCCGATTCCCCTCTCATTGCCGGAAGCCATCCGGCGATGCACAAACATTAGAACGTCACACGATCAACGGCAGGGGTGGGAGCTACGCCTTCGCCCGCGTGCCGCCCTGCACGTCGTCGTGGGTGCTAGCAACCACTCCACCGGCGGCATCGCACAACGGGATGTCGTGGTCACATGCCGAGCAGCGTTCGACACGTTTCGTGAGCGTCGTCCCTCTGATACCCGATTTTGTGGTCGCGTTTGGACGGTCGGCGTCTCAGTCCAGCTTCTCATTTCCGGTCCCGGCGGCCGGGACTCACCTCGATATCGCTTGCAAACGGGCGGCGCGCTGGACCTCTCGCCGTTGTCGAGTATTCACGTAGAATGCCCATGATCTCGGCCGGGCGACGCCGTCGGGCCGCATAGCGCAAAACAGGAGATTTATATGGCTGACGTGACGGCGAAGGTAAACGACAACGGACCCTACGTGATCTCGGGCGACGTCACCCTGGTGGATCCGGAAGGCAATTCGTTCTCGTGGCAGGGAACGGCGGTGGCGCTTTGCCGCTGTGGTCAATCGGCCAACAAGCCGTTTTGTGACGGCGCCCACAAAGACGCCAACTTCTCGAGCGAAGTCAGGGCCTGACCGGTCCAGGCCACAACCTCGACACTAAACAGGCGGGCACGCGCAACGCCCGGAATCTGTGCTTGGACGGGCGGTCGATCTGGCCGCCCGTCCGCGCGCGTGCCCCGCAGTGCCGACACGGCCTCAAGCGCTTACAGGGCAGGGTCTCACCGGATACTCACGACGATTCACGGCCTCATCACGCCTGCGCCCCTCGTTCGGAGTAACGTCTGAACTGGAGTATGTGTCACGGATTTCAGACGGTCTGTGCACGGGAGGTACATATGGCCGGAACGGCATCCTCACAACCGCTCGCGAGGCGGGTGTCCACATTTGAGCTGACGGCGATGGGTGTGGGCGTAATCCTCGGCGCCGGGATATATGTGCTGGTCGGTGAGGCTGCTGGACGCACCGGGGGCGCCGTCTGGATGCCTTTCGGGTTGGCGGCGCTGGCCGCCACACTGACCGGCCTCACCTACGCCGAACTTGCGTCGTCCTTCCCCTCCTCGGCGGCTTCGTTTGAATACTCACGACGCGCTTTCGGTGATCGGGTCGGGTTCGTAACCGGATGGACGATGCTCTTTGCGATGACGATCCCCGCGGCGGCCGTCGGTCTCGGTTTTGCG
>JAQBUX010000124.1 GCA_027623795.1 Chloroflexota bacterium | reverse complement strand
AATGTCTTCCACATAGCAACGACGGGGACCCCCTCACATGTCAATAACCTACGTGGGAAGTACATCTAGACATTCAGCCAGGCCGAGATGGACGGACGCAAGCGGCGTCCGGTCCGGGTGGATTTCGCCGAGCCGCGGCGGGGCCCTAGAGTCCTCGCGGTGGCTTCACGCGCTGTATCGCGTAGTACGTGCCGATGATGAGGCCGATAAACGTTCCGACGGGCTCAAACGGCGTGACGATGATGAACGCAAGCAAGGTGGCGAGTCCCGCGACCCACTGCAGCGCTCGGGTCTGCTTGTAACCGCTTGCCCGGTACACCACCTCTCCGATCAGCCACCCCGCACCGCCGACCGCCACCACACCACCAAATCGCAGATTAAATATGCCCAGTACGAGTCCTGCGGCGACCGATACGACGACCGCCGTCACGACCGCCGCGACTATGGCCTTCCCGAGCTCTCCTCCGCTCGCCCGGAACATCGGAAGTGTCTGGACGGTCGTGCAGTCCGGACAGCGTGACCCGACATCGGTCTGCACGAGGCAGTTCGGGCAGATCAGTTCGTTACATCGGCCACAACGCAGATTGGTCTCGATGTGTGGGTCGCGGGGGCAGAATGTGGGCGATGATTGGGCCATAACTCCGGTGTGTGCCTTTCCGGGCTAACTGCCGGTGTCTCCTCTCAGCCATTCGTCCCGATTTTCGATGTCACGGTCGTAAACGAGCCGATTCCAGATGAGCCGGGTCGCGCTCATATCGATCGGCGCTCGTCGTTCACCTGGATTAGATGCTACCCGCTTGATTGCGGACAAACCCGCGAATATTGCGGCGTAAACCACATATTCCGATGCCAGCCCCAATCCGAGCGCTATGAACGGCAAAAGAAGCAGCGCTATCGCCCACCCGACGGGTGAGTTGCGGGTGATGATCCAGTAACCAAAACCTACGATCACGAACGCAATCCAGCTCTGCCACGCCATCGCCAGTGCGACGCCGCTGCCGGTGCCGAGTCCCCGGCCCCCCGAAAATCGCAGGAATATCGACCAATCGTGCCCGGCGAGCGCCGCCGTCCCCGCAACGACCTCCGCCCCTTTGCCGTAGTCGAGCACCGTGCCCGCCACAATTACGGGAAGCGGCCCTTTTACGAACACGTCAAATATCACGACGAGGAGACCAACGGTCCGCCCGGCGACCTGGATCGTGTTGGCGCCGCCCACGTTACCGCTGCCGTGCTGCCGAATGTCGACACCGCGCGTAGCGCGCGCCGCCAGGTAGGCGGTGGGTATCGCGCCAAGCAGGTATGCGCCGAGGGTCAATACCAGCACGCCGGCCGCAGGCGCCCCCAGGATCTCCACTTCAGCCGGTGCCCGAGCCGCCGCG
This sequence comes from Chloroflexota bacterium, assembly GCA_027623795.1. Classification (GTDB taxonomy): domain Bacteria; phylum Chloroflexota; class Dehalococcoidia; order Lucifugimonadales; family Lucifugimonadaceae. Next base: position 6,750 of record JAQBUX010000124.1, on the reverse strand, counting down.
GGCCGTTGCGACATCGGTGGGCGTCCTGCTCGCTTTCCATCGATCGGCGGCGGAGCGGAGCGCATCCACGGACTCCGGCGGGGGCCCAACCGTATTCGGATCGCCGGGAACGATCTCGTTGGCGGCGCCCCATGCGTGGTAGTCGCTGCCACCTACCGGGATCAGGCCGTTTCGGACGGCGACCTCAAGTCGTCGTTCACGATCGTTCGTCCCGTACTTGGGGGCGAACACCTCGACGCCGTCCAGCCCCTCGTCCACAAGGAATCCGAGGACGCGTGGCAGGCCCTTGACCGTTTGTGGATGGGCCAGTGTGGCGCTCATGCCCATCGAGTGGAGGAATCGGACCCCGTCCGCCGGAGTGGGCTTTGGCCGCTTGACCCTAGCGCTGCCGCTGGAACCCAGATAACGCTGGAAGGCGTCCTGCGGATTCTTGACATAGCCGGCTTCCGCCATCGCGCGCGCTATATGAGGCCTTCCGACCGCTCCGTTGGCTATCTCAAGCACGCGCTCCCAGTCGATATCGATCCCGAGTTCGTGAAGCCGCTCAACCGTTCCGCGTGCGGCTTTCACGCGACCCTCCCGTAGTTCAGCGAGGTAGGCCTGCAGGCCCGGGGTTTCGATGTCCACAAAATGGCCCAGCAGATGTGCTTCAGAGTCGCCATCCTCCGTGCCAAGCTCGATCCCCGGTATCAAGACCAGATCCGGGTACGCCACGGCAGCGGCCTGCGCCTCCACGACCCCTTCGGTGGAGTCGTGGTCCGTGATCGCAACGGTACGGAGCGAGGTCTTTGCAACAAGCTCGATCAGCTCCGTCGGAGTCAACTGACCGTCGGACGCCGTTGTGTGCAGATGGAGATCGACGACGGGAGGCCGGACACCCGTTCCGTCGCGATCTTGCGGGCCATCCTGATGAGACGGGCTCAATGGGCTTTCCATGTTCATGACGATGGTGGTGGTCGCCGCCAACAACAATGGCGACGTTTACGGAAGACAGGATACAGGCGCTCCGGGAAGGCCATGTTCCGACGCGTCGCCGGGCCGCCCAAACAGGAACGGCCCGGCGACAAAAACCCGGTGAATTCGGTCAGTGGGCGACTTCGACGGAACGTGACTCCCGGATCACGACGACCTTGATCTGTCCCGGGTAGGACAGAGTGGTCTCGATACGTTTCGTTATGTCCCGGGCGAGGACGGCGCAGGCGGCGTCGTCCACGGTATCCGGCTGGACCATGACACGTACCTCGCGGCCCGCCTGGATGGCGAAGCACCGCTCAACGCCCGCAAACCCGCGTGCGGCGTCCTCAAGCTCTTGCATGCGACGCACGTAAAGCTCAAGGGTGTCACGCCGGGCTCCCGGCCGCGCCGCGCTTATGGCGTCCGCTGCGGAGACGATAAAGGCCTCTGTGGTCGTCATCTCCGAGTCGTGGTGTTGACGGATCGGGTCGGCGATCTGTTGCGGTACGTTGTACTTGAGAACCAGGTCCGCCCCGATCTCGGCGTGCGGCCCTTCGACCTCGTGGGTCAGAGCCTTGCCGATGTCGTGGAGGAACCCGGCTACCTTGCAGACGTTGACGTTCGCGCCGATCTCGGCCGCCATCATTCCCGCCAGCAGCGACACCTCGACCGAGTGCCGAAGCACGTTCTCGCCGTAGCTGTATCTGAACTTCAGTCGTCCGGCGATCTTCACCAACTCAGGGTGCATTCCCTTGACGTTGGCCTCGAAAAGCGCCTGCTCCCCGGCTTTGCGGACGGTCTCGTCCACCTCGCTACGCGCCTTCGCAACCTGGTCTTCGACCCTGGTCGGATGAATTCGGCCGTCCTGGATCAACTGTCCAAGCGCGATGCGAGCGACCTCCCGGCGAATCGGATCGAAACACGAGATCGTTACCGCGTCCGGCGTGTCGTCAATTATTAGATCGACGCCGGTGGCGGCCTCTATGGCGCGTATGTTGCGACCCTCTCGACCGATCAGACGCCCCTTCATCTCGTCGTTCGGAAGCGGGACCGTAGACACCGACCTTTCCGATACAACATCGGACGCCAAACGTTGGATGGCGCCGGCGAGAATCTCGCGCGCCAGTCCCTCCGAATGTTCCCGCGCCTCGACCTCCGCATCGCGGTAGCGGCGAGCGAGATCGAACTGGACCGCCTCTTCAGCGCGATTCATCAGCATCTGACGGGCGTCACTTGCTGACAGGCCGGAGATCTCCTCCAGCCGTTCGTTCTCTCTTGCACGGACCTCTTCCAGCTCCGCACGCTCGGCTTCAATCTGTTCCTGTAATCGTTCCTGACTCCGGGCTTGTTCCTCCAGGCTATTGCTACGTTTTTCCAGCGTCTCCTCGCGTTGCTCAACGCGACGTTCGGTTCTTTGAATTTCCTGCCGTTCGGCTCGGATTTCCGCTTCAAGCGCGGTTCTGGTCTGTATACCCTGTTCTTTGGCCTCTAGAAGTATTTCCCTGCTACGTGCTTCAGCCCGGCGGATCTGTTGTTCCGCCGCTGTGCGGGCAGCTTCTTGCCGTCGAGAGTTGAGCGCTCCCCGGAGGTAGATCAATCCACCTGCCACGGAGCCGACCAGTAGAGCCGTGATTACGGCAGTCAGGGCGAGGTCCATAGTTACCTCCTCGACCGTCCTGCCTGGGGTTGACGGGCCCTTTTTTTGGGTAGGCCCGCCGACATTTCCAGTGCAGCCATACTAGGGTCGGCCAAATTGGGCGTCAACACGGCACGCGTTCCCGGATCGCGGCTGCGGCAAGCGCCCGGTATTCCGGAGAGGGCAAAGGACATCCCACAACCGTGATCGACAGACCGGGGACTTACGAAGAAAAGATTGCGGCGCCGGACTGGCTACGCTGGGCCTTGCTGGGCGCTCTTGCGCTGACCATCTCGACGGTCGGACTGCGTATCGGCGCCGGCCATGCGACCGGTAGCGGATCGATCATCCCCTGGTTCGTAACGTTGCTGTCCGTCGGCGCGTTCCTGTTCGTATATCTGAACTTCCTGACCCTCCGCATCCGCGTTTCGGGCGGCAGGTTCACGATTGCGTATGGAGTTGTGCGTCACTCGATTCACATTGATCAGATCGAGTCGATCGAACATCAGAAGTACCGATGGACGAGGTACGGCGGGTGGGGCTACCGGCTCGGTATGCACGGTCGGCGCGCATGGAGCGTGCCCGGCGTCCCGGAAGGCGTTGTGGTGATGCTGCACGAGTCCGGAAAACGACGTGAATACTTTGTGTCGTCGCTTACGCCGGAGTTGCTTGAAGCTGCGATAACGGAGGGGATGCCGCCGGTTCCACCAGAATCAGGCTGAATGTAGAGGTGACGTAGCGGACCGGCGCCGATCTCATCTCCCAGAACTAAGATGTGCCAGAACGGCAAACCCCGATAAAGTCCAGCACCCTCACCAGACGGGAATAAACACGATGAAATTTGGCCAGTTTGAGATCATCAGGTGGCATCCTGACCTGTCCGATGCCGAGAGCATTACACGTGTGATGGAAAAGATCGAACTCGGCGACGATCTGGGAATGGACGAGATCTGGATCGGGGAGCACCACTTCTCTCGCCACGGAATAGTTTCCGGGATCTTCTCGATGCTGGGCAGCGTCGCTCAGCGTACGAGAAACGCACGCATCGGGACCGCGGTCGTCGTTCTACCGTTTCACCACCCCATCCAGATAGCGGAGGAAGCCGCGACCGTCGACATCCTCTCGGGCGGGAGATTGACGCTTGGCGTGGGCGCCGGATACCAGGCCCGGGAGTTTCACGGCTTCGGCGTGGACATAAAAGAGGCTCGGCGCAGGTTCAGCGAGTACCTGGACGTCATTCTCAAGTGCTGGGACGACGGGTCGCTGACCTACAAGGGCGAATTCATCGATGTCGAAGACATCCTTGTGATTCCAAAGCCGGTCCAAAAACCCGGTATCCCGATCCACGTAGCGGTCAGCACCAGCCCCGAAAGTGTCGATTTCGCCGCCAGCAAGGGGTTGCCGATCATGGTCGGCGGGCCGACCGCGGTAATGGGGCAGGTTCCCCAGGTGATCCGATTGTGGCACGAGCGAATGGAGCACCACGGCCACCCTCACGAACATATCGACCTGGCTGTCGCCGTGAACGTCTACGTCGCGCCGACCATGGCCGAGGCGGAGTCCGATCTTCTGGGACTCGAAGATGAGATCAACGCCGAGTTCCGAAGGGTTGGCAATCCCAGGAACGCAACCGGGCAGATTCCAGAGGACTACAAACACTGGGCTAATCGGGACGCAGACAGAGACCTGGTCGCTCAGCGCGCCAGCGACGAGGGTATGCTCCCGCTGATCGGTACGCCGGATGTCGTAATCGAGCGTATCGAGGCGCTGCGGTCGATGGGCATCAACTCGATCCGCTGCTCCTTTGGCGCCGCAGGGCTCGATCAGGAAAAGGCTCTGCGTTGCATGAGGATGTTCGCCAAAGAGGTCATGCCGCATTTCGCTGAAAAAAGCGCCGCTCCGGTCGTTTGACGCCAATCGCCGCGACGCCTCAAGCTCGTCCAGGCGCGTTAAAGGATCAGCGCAGATTCCTGACCAAGGAAAAAGCGGCCGGCCGTCTCGAAGTGCGTCGCCCGCCCCTGGAGTTGCTGCGCAATGACGTGCATATCCTGGTACCGGCGCTGCAAAGGGTTGCGTTTGAACACCGCATCCGAGCCGAACATCTCGTAAGCGGAGTCAACGACTTTTGAAGCCTGCCTGATCGCGAACGTGGAGGCCATCCTCACCTCAATCCTCACATCAAGGTCCACATCGCGGCGTGTACAGGCCGAGTCCCACATCGTCGCCGTGCTGTTACGCAGGTAGGCGTCCGCCGACCTGAGGATCGCCTCGGTTTCCCCGATCTGCAGGTGTACCGATGTTCGGTCAGCCATCGCCCCGGCAACATTACGCTGGGTCTTTCGACGGGCGAGATCGATCGCGTCGTCAAGGCAGGCCCTCGCGAGAGCGACGGAGATCGTAGCGAAGCCGATCGGGAACAGCGGCGCTTTTTGCATCACGTAGATCGGGCCGTCGTCACGCGCGGAGTCTGACTCAAGATAGGTGTGGCTCTCCGGCACGAACACGTCGTCAATCTCGAAACTAAAGCTCGCCGTGCCGCGTAGACCGTTCACCTGCCATGTATCCAGCATCGTCGCATCGGCCTTCGGCACAAGGAAACTGCGAGGCTCTCCCGTGCGGCCTTCGACACGTGTCCGCGCCGCGAGCCACGTGGAATGGCTGCTACCGCTGCTAAAGTCCCAGTGGCCCGAAAGCCGGTATCCGCCGTCGACCGGGATCGCGTTCGCGTTACCCGAAGGCGGACCGTTCGTCACGATGCCGCGCTGGTCGCCCCAGATCTTCCGAGCGGTTTCCAAGGGCATGCGCGCCGAATCTGTGGCGAAGATGTTGTTCTGATTGATGCACCACGCCGCGCTGCCATCGGCCCGGGCGAAGATACGCACGATCTCGACGAACGAGGGGTGATCGATCTCGGCGCCGCCCAACGATTTCGGCACAAGCAGCCGGAAAAGGCCCGCGTCGGCGAGGTCAGCCGCCAGATCGGCGGGAATGCGGCGTCCTTCGTCGATCTCGTCGACGCGCTCGGAGACCCTGGCCGCAAATTGCCGGGCGATTTCGATGTATTCAGCCGAATCTGGGATGCTCATGGCCGGAGAATATCATGCCGGAGTTCACCAAAATGGGATGGGCTCAGCGATAGGGAGATTCCGGCGACGACGCGTCGGGCATGATGTCAGCGAAGGGCGAATTTAACGATCGTGGCCCCCGCGCCCTGAGGCTCTCGAAGAGTCGCCGCGGGGCGGACCACGGGTGTCCGATGCGCCTGCCGGCGGGCGAGGGCGGCCAGTCGAGCCCCTCTCAGAAATCGCCATCGGACGCGATCCCACAAAGGCACTTCTCCCTCACCTTGGTCCTCTCGCGCTGGGAGAGGAGAGTTCTGAGGCGGTCCCAGTCAGCCGCCCATACGACGTGACGGAGTGCGAGTCGTACCGCTCAAGGACGCAGCGAGAACCCGGACCAACGCGGCAGAACTTATCGTTACCCGCCGTAGGTGGCTTCCTCGAACGGGTACAGAGGCACACGTCGCCGGTGGTACGTGAAGGTCGAGAGGTCCGCCGTTGTCACGCCCGGCGTGTTGACCAGGATCACCTCGGCGGCGATGGGCTGGTACGCCGGCCGGGGCGACACCACGCCTTTGGCGACGACTACGCGATACGTTTCCGGCCATATGCCGATGTGATACATCTGCTCTCGGCTGGTGTTGCCGCTTCGACGCGCCGTGAGAAGCAGCGTATGGCCGTCGGTCGTGTCAAGCCGGACGCAGGTCCCCGCGGAGAAGTACCGATAGCCGCCGTGGATGGGGCGGGTCTCTTCAAAATTACCGTCAGATATGGCGCGCACCTTCCCGGTCACCCGAACCGGGTCGCCGTGCATGTCGTCGGTCTTGCCGCCGACCTCAAGCGTCACCTCTGCGCCGACCCCTGCGGAGACGCACGCCGCTACCGCCTCAGGATCGTAGAGAGACTGCAGAAGTCCCTTCACGCCCAACCGTTTCGCCTCAGCAAGGATGAATGTGGAGTCCGCCGATGATCCGCCGCCGATGTTGTCGCCAACATCCATGAGAACGATCGGTCCAAGATGGGAGTGGTCACTATCCGCCACCGGGGCCGACAGTGCGGTGCCGTCGGACGGGACGAAGTTGGTGACGCCCTCTGGCTTCC
>JAQBUX010000123.1 GCA_027623795.1 Chloroflexota bacterium | reverse complement strand
GGCGACCAACGTCTGGCGCGTGGAGCCGGGCATCTCGGCGGAGGTGCTGTCGCTCTTCGACCCGCTGGGCAACGCCGTCCATGCAGCGCTGTCCTGGGATCTTCTCGGGGAAGACGTCTTGATCACCGGGGCGGGGCCTATCGGCGTCATGTCGGTGGCCGTCGCACGACACGCCGGGGCACGGCACATCGTGGTCACAGATTTCAACGCCTACCGGCTCGCGCTTGCCCGGGCTTGCGACGCCTCGGTTGCGCTGAATCTTGCCGATGGGACGATAGCGGGTACACAGGGCGAGCTGGGGATGCTGGAAGGGTTCGACGTCGGGCTGGAGATGTCCGGCAACTCTCAGGCGCTGAACGACATGATGACCAACATGGCGAACGGGGGGAAGATTTCGCTGCTCGGCATACAGGGCCGAGAGGCGACGGTGGAGTGGGACGTCGTGATCTTCAAGGGCCTCACGATCAAGGGCATCTACGGCCGGGAGATGTACGAGACCTGGTACAAGATGACGGCGCTGATCCAGAGCGGACTGGACATATCGCCCCTGATCACGCATCGGTTTCACTACACCGAGTACGAGCAGGCGTTCGAGGTGATGGCGTCCGGCGAGTCAGGAAAAGTGATCCTGGACTGGACGGAACCTGGATAGGGTTCGGGTGGAGCGGTTCGGTTCAAAGGACCGAGCGCTGATTTTCGCCCTTGGCGCCAGCTTCGTCATCCCGACCGGAGCGGAGTGACCTATGTCGCGTGATTGGCAGCGCAAAGCGCCTGGAGGGAGGATGTCGTTTTCAACCCGGAATGCCAGTGAGACACCCTCCTGTGGTCGGGATGACTGAGTGAGATGTAGCCCCCCGCGCATGCCGGGTCTAGCCAGCCATCGTCAGCATCGTAGGTAGATTCAGCGACCGTCCGGCGCGAGACTGCGCCGCGTCGGCCTCCGAGACCCCAGTCGCGGTCTCCCTGCCGAAACGCAACAGCGCCCGAAACGCAGATATTCCCGAAATCCAGATATTCCCGAAACGCAACAGTACAAGGAGCGCCTCTATGGCACAGCCCGGCTGGGGAGACATCTACGACGAACTGGGCGCGACGCCCGTCATAAACGCCATCGGGTCCGTCACCCTGCTCGGTGGATCGCAAACCTCTCCTACGGTCAGGGACGCCATGGAGCGCGCCAACTCCGCCTACGTTCCGCTGGCGGAGCTGCAGGAGAAGGCCGGTGGATTGATCGCCGACATGCTGGGCGTTGAGGCTGCGTACATCACCTCCGGCGCCGCCTCCGCACTGGTTCTTTCCACTGCAGCCGCGATGGCAAAGGACAACGATGATTTCGTGGCGCAACTTCCCGACACGACCGGGATGCCGAACGAGATCCTTATCCAGAAGAAGCAGCGCTATCACTACGACCGCACACTGAACTTTGCGGGTGCGAAGCTGATCGAGTACGGGACGGACGAAGGCACATCCGAGGAAGACCTGGAAGGTGCGATCAACGACCGGACCGCTGCGCTTCACTACGTCGCCAATGAGCGGATTAACGATCCGTCCGTGCTCTCAATCGAGCAGGTGATCGCCGTGGCCAAGAGCCACGACCTGCCGGTGATCGTCGACGCCGCCGGGCAGGTGTACCCGACGGAGAACATGGGCAAGTACGCCAAACTCGGCGCGGACATGGTGGCCTACGGGACCAAGTACATCGGAACTCCGCACTCGGCTGGCATGGTAGTCGGCTCAAAAATCTGGCTCGACCGCGTTCGGCTGAACAGCTTCATCTCGTTTGAGGAGCGGCGGGTGCGGGGCATCGGCCGGCCGCAGAAGATCGATCGTCAGGAGATCGTCGGCGTGGCGGCCGCGGTGCGTGAGTGGTTGACGATGAACCACGAAGAGCGGATCGGGAAGCTGGATATCAAGTTGACGGCCATCGAGCGCGCCGTCACCGGGATCCCCGGCGTGGAGGTGGAGGCTGACCGCGATCCGACGGGCGCCTCGGTGTTCAACCTGATGTTGCACATCGACGAGAGCGTGACCGGCGTGTCCGAGGAAGAGGTAGTCGCACGACTGAAGGACGGCGACCCGCCGATCTGGACACGCGTGAACCCGTACTTCGGCGGGTTGCAGGTCGGGACGGTCGGGTTGAACGACGGCGAGGAGCAGGTGGTGGCGGAGCGGCTCGCGGCGATTCTGAAGGGCTAATGAAAAAGGTACGACCCGAGAATCCGGGTCGTACCTCCAAAGTACGCGCGCTGGCTCGTTGCCTACTTCGTGCAGACGTAAATGCTGTTGAACGGGTTGGACGAGTCAAGAACCCGGACGTTCGGCAAACCGGCGTCGTTGAGCATCTTCACCGCCAACTGCTCGCCCCACACCGTGCCCAGGCCGGCGCCGCCCTCCGCAAGTGAGACGGTCATGCAGTGCAGGGTGCTCACGGTGTAGAAAAACGGGGCCACCGGGTGATCGATGTTGTCTTCCAGGTTGGAGGACGCCTTGATGTCCACCATCATGAACGCGCCGTCCGTGGCGAGATGACTGCCCGCCTCGTTCAACGCGCCCTGCGGATTCACCTGGTCGTGGATTGAATCGAACGCCGTGATCAGGTCATACGAAACATCGCCGGACACGTTGGTCACGTCCTGGACCTCGAAACTCACGTTCGTCAGGCCCATCTCAGCGGCCTCCGCTGTGGCGGCGGCGATGGCGTCCTCGGCGATGTCGTAGCCCTTGAAGGTGGACTTCGGGTAGGCCTGCGCCATCAGGTTCATGTTGTGGCCGGTACCGCAACCGAAGTCACACACGCTGATGCCGCCCTCAAGTCGTTCCGTCAGTCCGGGGACCATGCCGATGTATCCATCGAACAAGGACGAGTTGTAATCCCGCCGGAAAAAGTCGTCCATGATCTCCGTGAACTCGGGACGGAACTCCGAGTATGGGACGCCGCCTCCGTTCCGGAACGCGTCCAGAACACCGCTCACATGTCCGCCGAGGAAGGTGATCATCGGGGACAGCGATGACAGGTTTGCGCCGGTTTCGCCGGTGAGGCTGGCCGCGTGTTCGGCCGGGAGTGTGTGACTTTTCGACGTCGGGTCGTACTCGACGTATCCGCTGACCGTCGCCCCGCCGAGCCATTCACGAACATAGCGCTCGTTCAGGCCGGAGCGTTGCGCCAGCTCGACGCTGGTCGCCGGCCCCTGCGCCAGAGACTCCCATAGGCCGGACCTGTGTCCGAGGTCCACGACCAGAGTTTTGCACGCGCCCATGTAGGTGCCGACTAGCTGGTTGCCGAAATCTTCGGCCTTAGTTTGGTCGAACGTCTTTGCTGATTGTTGCGTCGTCACGGTCGTCTCCACTCGTCTGAGCCATTGCGCCAAGCGGCCGGATCGTACTGTCGGGAACGATTACGTCCCTGGCAACACCGAGAGTGGGCGCACACTGGCATGTCGTTATTTGTGGGTCAATCAGACGAAATTCGTCGTATGGGCCTCCAGTTGATGCGTGTTCACTAATCATTTGGTCATTTGCAGGCGAGAACTCTTCACACAACGTCCAGGTTTCGTGAGCCCGCGGACGTATTCGTGCGCCGGCCGGGCGCCCATCGACCTGGCTGGCTTCCCGGGTGTCAGGCTCAGCCGGCGCCGTACGACTCTGGCCGTAGTTCGGTTACCTCGACGATCACGTCTGCCGGGATTCCTGCGCACTCGGCAGCGGTTCGGATCGCCCCCGCGTCCGACGACTCGTACAGACAGTAGGTCTTCTTCCCATCGACCGTCTGGTACGAGTGCGACCAGCGAACGCCGACGTCGTCGTTGACAGACGTGACCGCTGCGGCGATCTCCGGGGTGACCTCGAGTTTCTCCGCGAAATTGCGTTCGATCAGGAACATTGGCATGGCTGACCCTTTCCGTTTCGCCGAATGATCGGCGGATGAATTTCGCGGCAGCCGGAGCGATTGGACGCTATTCGCCGGGCGCGCGCATCCCCCGTGTCGGCCATATCCGCCGGACGGATATTTGGGGGGGGGGTCGGGAATGCACATGGCCAGATCGGGCCATAGCCACGTCTGAAGAGGAGCCGGGCGGCCCAGTTCTAAGTGACCGGCCGTTCCCAGCCGCCGAGGAGGTCGCGCGTCAGTTGTTCCATGACTCGCGACAGGTTGGCGTACGTGACGATTCCGACCATCGTGCCGGACTCGTCTACGACCGGAAGCCTGCTAACGCCGCGTTCGGCCATCACGCGCGCCGCTTCTACCGCGTCCATGTCGACGCGACCTGTGTGGACGGGGCTGCTCATGTGGCTGAACACAAGGCATTCGTGAGGGTCGTGGCCTGCGCCCAGACAGCCGGAAACCATATCCCACGTCGTCAGGATGCCTTCGACGGAGTCACCGCGCATCACGACCAGCGACCCGACGTTCAGCTCACGCATCTGCGACGCGGCGGTAACGATCGACTGCTCTGAGCCGATCGTATACACCGTGCTGGTCATCAGATCCCTGAGTTTCATCATCCTGACCTCTGCGCCGCCGGACGTGGACCGGACGGGTTCCTGCATCTCATTCTAGCGACGGAACGGCGTCCCCAGCGACACCGCAGGGAATGGTGGATGCGGTCGTACGTCGGAATGGTATGTCAGGGCGACGTTGACGCTACCGCATTTGGGGTCTAGGTTTTCGTTGACATCTATCGGGTGCTGACCCACCCGAACATATCCCTACACCCCGGACAGTGTCATGACGTCTGATCGAGCGATATCGGCTGCTTTTCCATTCGAGTCCCGTTACGTGGAGGTGGAAGGCTCGCGCATGCACTACGTGGAGGAGGGCGAGGGCGACCCGGTTCTATTCCTGCACGGCAACCCGACGTCTTCATACCTTTGGCGGAACGTGATTCCTCACGTATCGCCGCAAGCGCGTTGCATCGCACTGGACCTGATCGGCATGGGACGGTCGGACAAGCCGGATATCGAGTACCGGTTTTTCGACCACGCCAGGTATGTCGAAGGTTTTATCGAAGCGCTCGGGCTGACCGATCTGACGCTGGTGATGCACGACTGGGGCTCCGGGCTCGGCTTCCACTACGCGACGCGCCACCGGGATGCCGTGAAAGGACTGGCGTTCGTCGAATCGATTCTGATGCCGGTGCCGTCGTGGGACGCCTTCCCGGCCGGCGCGCGGGACATGTTCCAGGGATTCCGGACCCCGGACGTGGGTTGGGAGATGATCGCCGTGCAGAACATGTTCGTGGAAGGCGTGCTGCCGAATGCCGTAATGCGGGATCTGACCGACGAGGAGATGAACCGCTATCGGGAACCTTATCCGGACCCTGCGTCACGGAAACCGCTCTGGCGGTGGCCGAACGAGATACCGATCGAGGGTGAACCGGCCGACGTACATGAAGCCGTGGTCGCGTACAGCCGGGTTCTCCAGGAGTGGGACGTGCCCAAGTTGGTGATGTACTGCCAGCCGGGCGCGCTCGCCCAGGAGCCCGTGATCGAGTGGGCGAAAGCGTCGCTCCCGAACCTGACCGCAGTAGATATCGGTCCCGGCATCCACTTCGTGCAGGAAGACAACCCGCACGGAATCGGCGAGGCAATAGCGCAGTGGCTCGCTGCCCGGTGAGCGCGGGTTCACGGGTTTTTAGCGCCATTCGTTAACTCTGATCAAGCGAGAGAGGAATTGGGCGTGATGGCTGTAGATCCCGGATACCTGCAGGACGTGATGGAGATGATGCGACCGCTCGGGGATGTCACCAGCCGGTCTATGTTCGGCGGTTACGGCATATTTGAGTCTGGCGACATGTTTGCCCTGATCTCCGGCGACGCGCTGTATTTCAAGGCCGACGACTCGAACAGGTCCCGGTACGAAGACGCGGGTGCGGCCCAGTTCAAGCCGATGCCGTACTGGGAGGCGCCGGCCGACGTGCTTGATAGTGAGGCGGATGTGGAAGAGTGGGCACGAATGTCGATCGCTGCCGCCCACGCGGCGCCGAAAAAGGGGCGACGGGCATCTCGTCGGAAAGATTGACGCAGCTTGTGGTCGGCGATGCCTGCGGGCCGACCCATGGAAAACCAGCACGCCAGACGGCCCGCTGACACGTCGGCCTGTCACTCTGACGTGGCGGCGAAGAATCTCGCGGCTTTCCGATCACGAAGATGGAATTGATCAGAAGTTGCCCTGCCCGGTGCTACCGGCACACGAACCTACGGGAATCCGGGCGAACCGGTGTGGAGCGAAAGTTAGATGACAGGCTCGTTGGCATCCGGTACCGACACGAACAAAAGTCTTGCGGACCTCGTCGTTAGCGCCGGCAGGGTGATCGATCCGATTTCCGGGTCAGACAAGCCGGGTTGGGTTGCGGTCAACGGCGGCCGAATCGCATTGACCGGAGATGCCGGGGCCGGGTCGCCCGCAGCGAAGGAGCGTCTCGACTTTCCGGACGGGATACTGCTGCCAGGGCTGATCGATATGCACGCCCATCCGGCGTTAGAGAACTCCCGATACGGGATCGACCCCGACATTCATATGCTCGCCCGCGGGTCGACCACGGTCCTGTCGCAGGGCGATGCCGGGGCGCGCAACTGGACGCAGTATCGGGAACAGGTGATCGAAGGCCGTAAGACGCGCGTCATGATGGCGCTCCACATCTCAAGAAACGGTGAATCAGACCCTGCCGGCCCGTTCACCGAGTTGGATTTCGCCGATGTGGCGGAGTGTGTCGCAGCGATCGAAGGTGACGATTCCGGCGCGATCTGGGGCATCACGGTGAACACGAGCGTGATGACCTGCGGAACGTCCGATCCGCACGAGATACTTCGCCGCGCCCTTGAGGCGGCCGAGGCCACGGGAAAACCCCTGCTGTTTGGCCCGCGCCGGGCGCCGGGCTGGGAGTTGGAGGATCAGCTCGACCTCCTGCGGCCGGACGACGTATTTACCTACTGCTCTGATCCCAGTGAGACGAGTCTTGTGGCGGATGGGCGCGTCCGTGACTGCGCTCGGCGGGCACGCGAGCGTGGTGTTCTGTTCGACCTCGGCCACGGCCAGACATCGATCAACTTTGAAGTGCTGCGGGCGATGGTCGATGAAGGATTCTTGCCGGACACGATCTCGAGCGACGTGTACTCGCGCCATCTCGGGATGACGCCGCATCATGACTTGCCTCTGGTCATGTCCAAAGTCCGGGTCGCAGGGATGGACGAGGTCGACATCTGGCCGCGCGTCACCTCGGTCCCGGCGCTCCATCTGGGCCTGGAAGGCGAGATCGGGACGCTTGCGCCCGGCTCCTGTGGCGATCTTTCGGTGCTTCGCTGGGACCCGGAACCACGGCCACACGCCGATGCGGCCGGCAACGAGTTGGAGGGCGGTATGTACCTCCCGGTCGTCACCGTGCGAGGCGGTGAGGTGTTCCAGCCGGTCTGATCAACCGATCGGATTTCGCACGTCCGGACTCGCGGATGTAAAGTTGCCGCCACACTGAGAATACGTGACACGCGGATTGCCCGTTTCGGCTACGCCGCAGAACTGTGAATCAGGGGAGGCCCCTTTTGGATCTGGAACTCACCGGAAAGACGGCGATAGTGACCGGCGGTAGCCGGGGTATCGGCAAAGCCATCGCCCGCGAACTGGCCCTGGAAGGCGTGGACGTCGTCATCGCTTCGCGCGGCCGCGAGGCGCTCGAGGCGACGGCGTCAGAGTTGGCCGCCGAAACGGGGCGGCGTATCGTTCCTTTCACGGTCGATACCGGCGACGACGACTCGGTCAAGGAAATGGTCGCGAACGCCCACAAAGCCCTTGGCCATATAGACATCCTGGTCAACAACGCCGCCGTGGCCGGGGGAGGCCCGGTTCCGAGCCTCGCCGAGATCACTAAAGATCATCTGTGGGCTGACATGAACGTCAAAGTCATGGGTTACCTGCGCTGTGCGCAGGCCGTTGCGCCGCTCATGCAGGCGCAGGGATGGGGCCGGATCATCAACATCTCCGGCATGGCTGCCCGGAACGCGGGGTCCACTATCGGGAGCATGCGGAACGTTTCGGTATCCGCCATGACGAAGAATCTTGCCAACCTGCTGGGGCCTGACGGGATTAACGTGACCGTGGTCCATCCGGGCGGCACGAGGACGGAACGGACCGCGGAGGTCATCGCAGCG
>JAQBUX010000122.1 GCA_027623795.1 Chloroflexota bacterium | reverse complement strand
GGCGTAGGTAGAGGAGAGATCAGGCCGGATGACGCGATGGTTAAAACACCACCTTGACGGACGTGACCTTGTCCCACTCCACCGGAAATGCCGCCGGGAGCGATATGAGTTGGGTTTTGGCGGTTGCCATCAACGTTCTCCCGTGGAACGAATGCGACTATCGCGAGTCTTCCTGCCCACTTCTACAGGCTCGTACAGCGGCGCACGATAGCACTAACGAGGTGAACCTGTCAGTCCTGGTTGCGGGCGCGCTGTCCCGTTGAGGTTTTCGAATTGCGCGCAGTGCGTCCGGCGCGCCCCAGCATTGGGACGCCGCCGGGAGAGCGCTATCTGGCGACCTGGTAGAGCGATTGCACGATGCCAGAATCGAACGAGTTGGTGGAGAGGTGGCGTACCTTGATGTCACCGTCGAGAGCACCAAAGAGCGGGATGCCGTCTCCGATGAGAACCGGGATGTATGTGATGGTTAATTCATCGATCATGCCGGCCCGCAAGAAGCGCTGAATCGTTACTCCGCCGTCCACGTACGCGTGTTTGAACCCTTGCCGTTCAAGTATGGCGAGCAGTTCCGATGGCTCGCCGGAAGCGATCTCGACTTCGCCGCGAAGTTCTTCGGGAACGTCCCCGGCGGAGAGCGTCGTGCTCGGCACTATCACGTGTTTGCCCGTGTACGGCCATTCAACGCCAGAGCCGAGCACCTGCTCGTACGTTGCGCGACCGAGGATCATCGAGTCGACGCTGGCTATGAAGCCGTGAAACCCGTAGTCGTCGTTGCCGGAGTCGTGTTCCAGCCAGTCCAGCCCGCCGTCCGGTCGCGCGATGAAGCCGTCGACGCTTGTCGCGATGTAGACGGAAGTTTTGGGTTTCATTCGAGCGCTTTCCTCGGCCGGAGAACTATCGCTTCTACTGGAAATGCCATACGCGACCCACATTCGAATCCGCCGGGAAGCTCAGGACGGGCTCGCCTCCGTCCCGCGAGAAGGTTACAAAAATGCCCCCTCCTAATGTAGGAAGGGGTTTGGGGGTGGTTACCCACAGCGCGTCCATGACGAGCACGCGCACGGGCGGATGCGAATCCTCCCCTGCGATGTTGAGATCGGCAAGTCACCAGGCGGCGTCAGTGCTCCACCACTACACGGATCGCGCCCGACGAGCGCTTGTCGTCCGCTGCGGCAAACGCCTCCGCGATCTGTGACTGCGGGAAGTGGTGCGTGATGATCGGGGCCGCATTCAACCGGCCCCCGGCAAGCAGGTCGAGCGCAGTCTCGTATTCCGAGACCCCTCGCCAGCTTGAATAGCTGTTGGACCAGGTGAGAACCAGCTCTTTGGCCATGCCATGCGCCTGCGAGTCGAACGTTTGCGGTTGCGTGAATAGCCCCAACACGCTCACGGCGCCGCCGCGTCGCGCCATCGACGTGCACTGCGAGATCAGTTGCGCCTCGCCGCCGACCGTCTCGAATACGACATCCGCGCCCTCGCCGTCGGTGCGGTCCAGTACGCCTTGGATCGGGTCTTCGTCTGCGTTCACGATATATTCGTCCGCCGCCCCGGCCTCGACCGCCGTCTGGAGCGGTTCCGGCCGGGTCCCAACCATGATGATGCGTCCCGCTCCGTACGCCTTCGCCACCTGTCCGAGTGTGAGAGCGATCGCCCCGGCCCCTACGATCACCGTCGTGCCATCGACAGGCACCGGAGACCGATTAACGGCGTGGACGCCGCACGCGTAGCAGTCGAGGATCGCCGCATGGTCATACGGCACATGGTTGGGCAGGAGGAAGCAGTTGCTCGCCAGCGTGATGTCGTGGCTGGAGAAACCGTGACTGCCGTGGCGCGCTCCGTTTATGATGCCGCGCTCGGGGCAGATGTGATAATCGCCGCGCCTGCACTCCCGGCATCGGCCACAGCCGACGAGATGCTCGGCCTCGACGCCGACCCGGTCGCCGATCGTCAGGTTGTAGACCCCGGGGCCGATCCCTTCAACGACACCGGCCAGCTCGTGACCCTGCTCCCACGGCGCGTCCAGCGTCGATGGGCGGTTGCCACGGTAGTTATGCAGGTCAGACCCGCAAACTCCCGCAGCTTTGATGCCGATCAGCACCTCACCCGGTCCCGGCTCCGGTGTTCGCCGATCTTCAACCCGGATGTCCTTCTCGCCGTAGAAGAGCGCAGATTTCATGATGCCTCCCGGAGGACGGCCTCCCCTATGGCCAGGGAGAGGATTTGGGTGTGGGTCGCATGTAATAGAACATATCGTCCTGTCCAACGCTGTCATCCTGAGAGGAGGCCAAAGGCCGGAGTCGAAGGATCTTCACAGCGAGGCTGGCGGCAAAGATCCCTCCACTTCGGTCGGGATGACATTCAAGCACGAAGGGCGCATTGCGATACGCCCCCAGGTTCGCGTTGCCACCACCCCTAGCTCAACTCCGCCGACTTCATTTTCTCGATCATTGCGAAATCGATCTCGGCGCCGATGCCCGGCTTTTCGAGGGCGTGGGCCATGCCGTTCGAGTCGATCTCGATGTCTTCCGTTATCCCGTACTTCTGCGCCACGTCCGGGAGCAGGACTTCCAGGAACTCGCAGTTCTTGATCGCCATGATGACGTGGAGCTGCGCTATGTTGTTGAGCGAGTTGCCGCCGTGATGCATCTCGAAGTTCAGTCGGAAGCCTTCCGCCATGTGCGCCGCTTTGATGAGCGGGGTGATGCCGCCCTTCACCTGGATGTCGCCGCGTAGATAGTCCGTCGCCCCGTACTGGAGCCACGGGGCGAAGGCCGTGAATCCGCCTCCGGGCGCGTACTCGGTCGCCATGAGCGGGATGTCCAGATTCTTGCGCAACTTCACGTATCCGCCGAGATCGTCTTCGGGGAGCGGGTCCTCGTACCAGTAGTAATCCAGCTCCTCGATCGCTTTGCCGACTCGTAGCGCCCACGGGTAGTCGTACGACCACATCGAGTCCAACATCAACTTGAAGTCCGGACCTGCGACCTCGCGAACGGCGGCGCAAACCTCGATGTCGTATGCGGGTTTCCGCGGCGGGTGGATCTTGTATGCCGTCCAGCCGCGCTCCTTGTAGTGTTGGACCTCGTCCGTGAAGAGCGAGAGCTCATCCATTGGCGCAGACGAAGCGTATGCGGGGACGCTGGTTCGGTACGACCCGAGCAGCCGGTGCAAAGGCAGACCGGCGGCCTTCGCACCGATGTCCCACAGTGCGCAGTCGATAGCGCCTATCGCCCGGTAGGTCACCTGACGGTTGCGAGCCCACAACTCTTGCCAGAGCCGTTCACGGTCCAGCGGATTCTGGCCCATTACGAGCGGCTTCAGGTAGCGGATCAACCCGGGCGCGTCGTCTTCTGCGGTCGCCCCCGACGAGCCGAGAAAGGCGTGGCCCTCCAGGCCTTCGTCGGTGGTGATGGTCACCAGCCCGAGCTTGCTGGAAGAAGCGTCGCCCGGCCTCCGGGGAGGGATGCCTTCCCAGTTGAACAACTTGATCGTCAGGTCTGTGATCTTCATGTGATTGCCTGCTATATGGCCCTCTCCCTGCCAGGGAGAGGGATCGGGTGTGGGTCTGTTTTCCGACTTTAGAGTTATTGCCCTGGATTGAGGATTTCGAAAGACTGGCGAAGGGCGGATACCAGTCCGCCCCTACGTAGTTATTGAATGCATATTCATCTGGTTGCCTTTGCCCCCTCTCCCGGTGAGAAAGAGCCTGCCCCGTACTCGATACGGGGGTCGGGGTGACGGAGAAGGTGCGGCCCCCGAGTCCCGGCCCTTCGAGAGCCTCAGGGCACGGTGGCGTGCGGATCCTGAATCGAGTTCAGGATGACAATAGAAACCTCACCGGCATGCGTGTTTAGCTGAGTACCGCCACCTTCTTGCGCTCGATCAGGTCGAAGTCGATCTTTGCGCCCAGTCCCGGCTCGTTGAATGCGTGTACGAGACCGTTCGCGTCCGGGTCGATGTCTTCCACCAGCCCGTACTTCTGCGCGCCGGAGGGCAAAAGTACCTCGAAGTACTCGCAGTTCTTGATCGCCAGGATGACGTGCAGGTTGGCGACGTTGTTGAGCGAGTTGCCGCCGTGGTGCACCTCGTAGTTGAGGTGGAACCCTTCGGCCAGGTGCGCCGTCTTGATTAGCGCCGTGATCCCGCCCTTGACCGCTACGTCGCCGCGCAGATAGTCGGTCGCCTGTGACACGAGCCACGGCGCGTATGCCGTGAAACCACCCGGCGAGTACTCGGTCGCCATGATCGGGATGTCCATGTGCTCCCGCAGCTTGACGTAGTTGTACATGTCGTCGTCTGCGAGCGGGTCTTCGTACCAGTAGAAGTTCAGCTCTTGCGCTGCCTTCCCGACAGCCAGGGCCTCGTAGTAGTTGTAGGCCCAGGTGGAGTCGAGCATGATTCGGTAGTCGTCGCCGACGGCTTCCCGGACGGCGCGGCACACCGCAATGTCGCCTTCGACGCTCTCCGTCGGCGGGTGGATCTTGTAGGCCGCCCAGCCGTCCGCCTTGTACTGCGCCGCCTGCGCCCCGTACTCCTCAGGGGAGTCAAGCACGGCAGAGCTGGCGTAGGCCGGGACGCTCTCACGGTACGAGCCGAGAAGCTGGTGGATCGGCAGCCCGGCGATCTTTCCGGCGATGTCCCACAGCGCGATGTCGACAGCGCCGATAACCCGCGGTGTCGTGTTGCGGTATCGCTTCTGGAGTCCCTGGTACAGGCGCTCGCGGTCCAGCGGGTCCTGGCCCATCACGACCGGCTTCAGAAAGTCGATCATCGATTGGCCGTCATGGTTTGCGCCACGACTCGCCGATCCCAGGAAGGCGTGACCCTGAACGCCCTCGTCCGTCGTAATCGTCACCAGTCCCATCTGTGTGGAGCCGCTGAACTCCTGGCTGAGCTGGCCGTACTTGGTCGCCGGGATGTCGTCCCATGCGAAAAGTGTGAGCGTCAGGTCCGTAATCTTCATCGCTGTTTCCTACTGCTCCCATATTTGTGGGGTTGTTTGGGGTGTCCTGGAAAAGGCCGAGAGCCTGTCCTGAGTCTGCCGAAGGATCGGGGTGTTTCGTGTGTGGTAACGACGGGGTGATTGAAAGCGGGCCGGGAGATCCTTCGCCTCAATTCAGGATGACGGTTCCAGTTGGTTGCTCTCCAGTGGCGTCCGATGTTGATCTTGTCTGCCTCCTCTCCCTTCACCCGAGAGGGCCGGGAGCTTGTCCTGAGCCTGTGTCGAAGGATGAGGGTGGATTCGGGCAGTCTTATCTGCCCCATGCCGGTTTCACAGGTTGGTCTACCACAATAGGACCATCGCCTTGCAGGAACCGCTTCAGGACATCGTCGTGGACTTCGATCCCCAGCCCGGGCGCTGTCGGAACCGTAATGTGGCTTTCGACCTGGTCGAAGATCGGGTCCGTCAATTTTTCGCGTATCGGGTGCGGCGTGCGGTCGAACTCCATCACCGTCTGATTCACATATGGCTCGGGCACGTAGGACGGTGGGTTGGACGGCAGGCATGCGGCGACGTGCAGGGTCGCCGACAGGCTGATGCCGGTGCCCCAGAAGTGGGGGTTGAACTGGACGCCGTAGGCATTGGCCATGTGACCGACCTTGAACATCTCCGAAATGCCGCCCACGTTCAGGATGTCCGGCTGCACGATATCGAAGGCGTGTTTCGCGAAGAGTTCCGAAAATTCGTAGCGGGACTTGCGACTTTCGCCCCCTGAGGTCGGCATCGGCACGTTATTTCGCACACGGATGTTTGCGTCCAGGTCGTACGACCCGCACGGCTCTTCGAACCAGGAGATGTCGGCGTCGGCGGTACGGCGTCCGAAGTCGATCGCCGTTTTGACGTCGTAGCCCTCATTGGCGTCGTACATCAAATGGATGCCTTCGCCGATGACATCGCGGATGTGATAAACGCGGTTCACGTCGTCCAGGAACTGCTTTCCGCCGACCTTCATTTTGACGCCGGTGAACCCCGCCTCGACGTACCCACGTGCCTCTTCCGCCATGCGATTCGGGTAGTCGTCCTTGAGGTAGTACAGGCCAGTGGCGTAGACCGGTATCCGGTCACGGGTGCCGCCGCCGAGCATCTCGGACACCGGCCGGCCGGCGACTTTGCCTGTGATGTCCCACAGCGCCATGTCGAACCCGCTGATCGCGTTCATGCCCTGACCGGCGAAGTTGTGGCCCTGGTAGATCTCGGCATATATACGTTGCCAGGCACGTTCCGGAAGGGTGGGGTCTTCACCGATCAACATCGGCGCCAGAGCCGCCATCGTTTGCGCCCCGCCACTCTCGCCCCACCCGTATGTGCCGTCATCGGCGATGATCTTCACCGCCGTCGTCGCCCGGGATGAGGTCCATCTCTGTGACCAGCCAAACGGCTCGTCGAGCTCGGCCATTAGCGGGTAGATCTCGACGCGTTTGATCTTCAATTCGGCTCGCCGTTCCTTCCGCATGAGGTGACGTGTCTATCGGAGGCTTCGCCGCCGCTGGAACGCCGTTTCGGGTTCGTCTGGATGGTGCGGCGGTAGTGTACGCAGGCTGCTCGGGCGTGCAAGTGCTCGGCAACAGGGCCAAGGGCGGGGCAGCCGTTCCGTCATCCTAACGGCGGCACGCGGAGAACGCGGGCGGATACCGAATCCGGCCCCGCGGCGGTGGGAGGAGTGCGCCACAGCCCCGCCCTTCGAGATCCTCAGTGTGGGGGCGGGTTACGCGGCTGTGCGCCGTCGCCGGAGCAGCGTCAGCGGGATGGCGACCAAGAAGGGCAGCAGGGCGCCAAGCAGGATCAACGGTGGTGAGGTCCGCCCCGATTGCGACGTGGCGAGCCATGCCAGCCAGGCGAGAGCCGCTGAGACCGTAGAAAGAGGCGCCATCGTCCAGGTGGGAACCGGCCACGGGACGCCGTGTGCCCGCCCGAACCAGCCGGCGCGGGCGGCCAACAGGTAGGGCACGACGAGGATGAACGGGAGCGCGCTCGCGAGAACTACTAACGGCGGAGAGCCCTCCCCCGTGTCGGATGTCGCCTTGCTGCCTTGCCAGGCGGCGAACGCCAATGTCGCTGATGCGACGGCCAGCGGTAGTACGGCCCGAAGCAGCTTCCTGTACCCGACCCGATGCCGGTCTTCCCAGGCGCGGGTGGCGAGGTACGGCACGATGAAGAACGCCACCCACATCAATGTCGGAGCTTGGATCTCAGAGCGGTTCATCGCGTTCTCGACG
The DNA here is from genome assembly GCA_027623795.1 of Chloroflexota bacterium. Lineage (GTDB taxonomy): Bacteria > Chloroflexota > Dehalococcoidia > Lucifugimonadales > Lucifugimonadaceae. The sequence continues at coordinate 954 of JAQBUX010000122.1, read as the reverse complement.
AGCATTCCGCCGAGATACGAGCTCGCGGCGACAACGCGCCAGTCGTATCGTCGGTAGAGGAAACCGTATGCCGTCATGAAGGCGCCATACGGGATCAACATCACGGGGTTGGCCGCCTCCCCGAGCACCACGCCGAATACGGTGGCGAACGGGATGAAGAATCGCAGCGATCTGATCCGCCCGTACTCGCCCGAGACGAGCCTGTGGATGCCGAAGAACACGCCGATCATCGATGCGCTGAAGACGCCGAAAATGGCGACGTTTGTGGGCGTGATCGGGAGGAAATCGTCCCGGTGCGAGGGGTCTTTTAGATACCCCGGCATCAACGGCAAAAGCACGAACAGGGCTACGGTCGCCGCCGCCACCACAACTAGCCGGGTCGCTACCGATTCGCGTGCCGGTCGCATCGATTGTGCTCCGTCAGGCGGACCGGGCGCTGCTTATTTCAAGTTCTCGGACGATTGACGACGAGACCGGCCGCTCCTGCGTATTGTGCGCCGCAACACTGCGTCTGGCACCGGTGTTCGTACCTATGGGGTCAAGGCGGCAGCTACTCCTTCGCCTGGCGTCCAGAGCGGCCGTGTTCAGGTTTTGTTGTCGCCTACGCGTCCAACACGCGCCTCTGACCGGACGACGCTACGTCCAGCCGGTCCCGTTCCCCGTCAGTTATCGACCAGCCGACAGCCCCGACGTTGTCTTCCATGTGCTGTGCCGTGTCGCCACCGGTTATCGCGACGCTCACCTCTGGATGCGAGAGCGCCCAGTTGATGGCGGTCTGTGCAACGGTCTTACCGTGCGCTTTGGCGATTTCATGGAGTAGATCGAGGACTGTCCTCGCTTCGGCGTCCATCGCGCTCTCCAGCTGACCCCCGCGCACCGTCGCATACAGCGAGCCCGCTGGCGCGGACTCTCCGGGCACATACGCGCCGGACAGAAGGCCGACGGCGAGCGGGC
>JAQBUX010000121.1 GCA_027623795.1 Chloroflexota bacterium | reverse complement strand
GATAAAGAAGGGCTTGAACTCTTCGAGGTCCCTGCACATCTCGATCACGTGGGTCGTGTCCAGTCGGGTGTGGACATCGAAGCAGATCTCGACATCCGGCAGGGCGGCGCGGACGCCAGCGATCTGTTCCACCGCAACCTTGATCGACTCGCGTGGCTCAAGAACGCCGTGCCCGTCTGTGTCGTTGTAGAGGCCGAAGGTCTGAGGCTGGTGCCAGCGAACGAACTTCCAGCCGCGGTCCACGTGCGCCTTGCAGTCGTTGATCAGGTCCTGGAGTGTGTTGCCGTTGATGTGCGGGTAGCAAACGACCTTGTCGCGGACGGGCCCGCCGAGGAGCTTGTAGACCGGCATGTCAACGGACTTGCCCTTTATGTCCCAGAGGGCGATGTCGATGGCGCTGATGGCGCACCCGTACACAGTGTCGGCCGGGAAGAAGTTGCCCCGGAACATCTTCTGCCACAGCCGCTCGGTGGACCACGGGTCCTGGCCGATCACGACCTCCGACAGGTGGGCGATCGCCGCCTCGATGCTGTTGCCCCAGTTGCGAATCCCGATCTCGCCGAGGCCGTAGAAGCCGGCATCGGTCTCGACCTTGACGATGAAGTAGCCGCGCCCGTCGCCGTCACGAACCGGGTAAGACTTGATTGCGGTGACTTTCAATTCGGGTCTCCTTTGTGGTCGGCAGTCCGACTCGTTTCGTCAGTTGAACTGTTGTAGGGGCGGGGCTTGCCCCGCCCCTACCAGGTTTCCGCCGAATATTTCGTTGCGGTTTGTTCACGCGAACTTCCAGCGTCGGCACTCCCCATTACCAGTTGGTCTGTGCGCCGTCGTCGCGATATAGCTGCGGCATCCAGGCTTGCGGGTCCACGCGGTTCGCCTCGGCCGCCTCTTCGTTGAACTCGATGCCGAGTCCCGGGGCGTCGTGGCAGAAGGCGTACCCGTCCTCCCAGCCAATCTGCTGTGGGAACAGGTCCGTGGCGAATGTCCCGGGCCGCTTCGGCATCTCCTGCACGCCGACATTTGTGGACGCCATGCAGAGCGAGACGCAGGCCGCCGCGCTGACGGGACCGAGCGGGTTGTGCGGGACGATGTCGATGTAGTGCGTCTCTGCCCAGTGGGTGATCTTGAGCGCCTCGGTGATGCCGCCAACGATGCACAGATCGATCCGCGCGTAGTCGATCGTTTCCTGTTCGATCACCTCGCGGAATGGCCACTTTGTCGCCCACTGCTCGCCAGCGGCGATCGGCAGATTGATTTTGTCCGCGATCTTTCGATAGCTCGCCGGGTTCTCGGACCTGATCGGGTCTTCGATGAAGAACGGCTTGAACCGTTCAAGATCACGGCACATCTCGATCACGTGTGAAGTGTCCAGCCGAGTGTGGACATCGAAACAAAGATGAATATCGGGGCCTACGGCATCCCGGACGGCGCCCATCTGTTCCACGGCCATGCGCATGGATTTCAGCGGCTCCAAACGACCGTCGGCGCCGCGGTACTCAAGCTGTCCGCCTGTCTCCGGCTGACCCCAGCGCACGAACTTCCAGCCCTCATCCACGGCTTTCTTGCAGTTGTCGACAAGGGTCGCCAGGTCGCCGCCCTGCGTGTGGGGATAGCAAACGACTTTGTCCCGAACAGGACCACCGAGGAGTTTGTAGACCGGCATGCCCACAGACTTGCCCTTGATGTCCCACAGGGCGATGTCGATGGCGCTGATGGCGCAGGTGTACACCTTGTCCGCCGGGAAGAAGTTGCCACGGAACATTTTTTGCCAGTGACGCTCAGTCGACCACGGATCCTCACCGACAAGGATTTCAGAAAGGTGATCGACTGCGTGGCCGATGGCGTTGCCCCAGTTGCGGATGCCGACCTCGCCAATGCCGTCGATCCCGGCGTCGGTGTACACCTTTACGAAGTAGTACTGATTGCCCTCGGCATCGGCGACCGGGAATGTCTTGAGCTCTGTGATCTTCAATGGATGTCATTCCTGTCATGTGGACGGACGGGGCAAGCCACGCCCCTACGATTTGACGCCAGCGTACGACGACCGCGCCCCGAGCGCGTAACTTCCGAGCCCCGAGATTCAACAGCCGCGCTCTGATATGCAACAGCCCCGCCCTGAGGCTCTCGAAGGGCCGGCGAGTCGAGGGTCCTGTCTCTCATCCGGCTGATCGGACGCGCACTGAGAACCTCGTTGGGGCAGCCAGTGGCGTATGGCAATACGCCACTACAGGCTCACGGGGAGTTTGGACCCCGGTTGCGCACATCGGCTATCGGCATCCTGATCCGGGGTTACCCGTTCCACGCTTGGCCGAATCGGCCATCGAAAAAGTTCTGACCGACATCGTTGCGGACACGCTCGCGCGTCTCCTTCGGCCTGGCATCCTCCGGGAGATCATTCACGTCGCCGCCGTACCCGATGGCGACGACAAAGCCGACGGCGTTCTCTTCCGGGATGCCAAGCGCAGCTTTGACTTTGCCTTCGTCCCAACCGCCCATCGGATGGCTCCTCAGTTCCTGGTGGACGGCCTCAAGCATCATGTTCTGACCGGCGAATCCGACATCGAGCATCAACTTCGGAAGCTGCCCGGGCCGTTCGGGGTCCGGGGCGACGGCGGCGAACACCACGAGCAGGGGAGCGTTGACCGCCCACTGTTGGTTGCCTGCAGACAGGGCGGCGTTTAGTGCGTTTCGCGATTCGCCAGACCGGACCAACGTGATCCGCCACGGTTGCCGGTTGCTGGAGGACGGCGCCCAGCGCGCAGCCTCGACAAGAGCTTGGAGCTTTTCGGCCTCGATCGGCCGGCTGTCGAACGCCACGACGCTTCGACGTTCCACGATCTCCGCCGTGAGGGCGGCTCGGGTCACACCTTCAACCATTTACGTACTCCGTATTATTCGCGTGGGCTGACGTGCGGTCGTACATCAGCGTTAAATCGGTTCAGATTATCTATGGTTTCTTCCGTGGAGCCGCCGACTACGGAAAGGACCATGTAGGCCACCCCGGCCGACCGGTAACTCTCGATATCGTCGACGATCCGGGCGGGCTCTCCGGTCATCAGCCCGCGCTGTTCGGCGTGATCGTGTCCCGTGCCAGAGAGGCCCATCGTCACGCTCGTGCGGATGGACACGCCGACCGACGCCGGGTCGCGACCTGCGGCGACGCAGGCGGCTTGCAGGGCCGGTTGTTGCGCCGCGATTTCTTCGGGTGTCAGCCGGATGCAGTGCCAACTGTCCCCATACTTCGCCGTTCGCCTGATGGCTCGCGTTGAGTTGCCGCCGATCCATACCGGGACTCGGGGCCGCTGCGTCGCCTGCGGGAAGAGCCGCATCCCCTCCGTCTTTACGTGGTCGCCGGAGACGCTCGGATCGGGGCTCGACTCCGAGGCGCGAAACAGGTCCAGGTGCTCGTCCGTCACGCGCCCGCGGTCTTCAAATGAGGCTCCCATGGCGGCGAACTCTTCTGGCATCCAGCCGGTGCCCACGCCGAGAATCAGGCGACCGCCCGACAACACGTCCAGCGTGTTTAACATTTTGGTGTTCAGAATTGCGTTCCGGAACGGCAGGACCAGCACGCTTATGCCCAGACTGGCGTTTCGAGTGCGCCCCCCGGCGAATGCCAGCGTCGTCAACGCCTCGAGAACGTTCTGCGCGTCAGGGTCAGCCAATCCCGGCCCGTACATGTCCGGGTACCTGTTGACGAGGTCGTTCGGGTACACCGTCCGGTCTGACACCCAGAGCGAGTCGAAGCCGAGCCGCTCGATCTCGTCCGTCATGGCGGTCACGTAAGCCGCCTGGCCGTCCGCCGTGGTCGCGGGATTAACTGACGTGGTGACGGCGATACCGATTTTCAAACTGTCAGGACGCTCCCCGTGTGATCGGCCCGTCAGACGGTTCCGAACGGCCCGACGAGTTTAGAGGCGCCCAAACAGTCGGTCAATCGAGATCGGCGGCGTTCGCCGGGTCTGCCGCGCCGTTCGGCATTGCGTGAATCTATTGGAAGCTCGTAGCCGATTCGCCTTGCACAATATCGAGCCGGATTCCTAGCCTCACGATACAGGTTTTTAACACGCGCGAGACGCTTGGACGGGACAAATAATGCGCCGACTGCTAGCAATGTTTTTCGGATTCGCCGTGATCGTGGCGGCGCTCGGCGCAGGGCCGGTAGGAGCCTCTGCAATCGAGCCCGACGGCGGAGTCGCGCTGATCGCCGTGGACCTCGGGAGTACCTCGGTAAGCGAAGCGGACGCGGCTATCGCGGAAACCGCTCTTCGGATACTTGTGGACTCCGTCGACGCCAGCCACATCGCGCTGATGCCGTATTCGGATCAGGCCGGCGCACCGGTCGGGCACGAAGCCGGGAGTGACGAGCTCGATGGCGCAGTCTCGTCGCTTGTGCAGCGAATCGCGAGTCGCGCTGAAACGGGCGGCAGCGACCAATTTGATGCGCTGGCGTCTGCGTTCAGCTACCTCTCCGGCGAGAGCGCTCCGGCCGGGTCAGAAATATTCTTGATTACGGGACGGATGCAGGACGGGTCTGTCCAGAACCGGGAGCGAATTATTGGCTTTGCCGATCTGTTCATCGCCGAGGGATGGCGGATCAACACGGTCATGCTTCCCTCTGCCACGAGCGACGCCCGCAATTTCCTCTCGTCGATCGTCGAAAGAGCGTCGGGCCAGCCGGACGACGCAGGCACGCTTGATGGCCTGAACGCCTTCTCGCACCGTGTTCTCGACTTCGATGGCGAGCTTGTCCTGGATATCGCACTACAGTCCGGGACGACTGCGGTCCAGGCTGTTGAAGTTGCTCCGGAGTCTACTCAGCTCAGCGTGGCGATGGTGCGCAACTCCAAAAACGCGACCCTCGACCTGTTCGATCCCCACGGGGTCCAGCTGGGCTCAACGTCCAACGCAGCACGGTTCGTCTCCACTCCCAATCTGGTGGTGGCCACGATCGATAGCCCGGAGCCGGGCACATGGTCGCTGAGGGCGACCGGAGACGGTCGGCCGCTCATGGCTTCGGTCGATCTCAGGAGTCCCTTACAGATCGCTCTGGTCGAACAGCCACCTGTACCGGCGGGTCAGCCCGCGATTTTGATGGCGATAGCGACTATAAATGGCGAGCCTCGATGGCTCCCCGGCTCGGTCGTTACGGCGACGGTAAAGGCGCCCGATGGCGGATCGGTCGTTTACCAGCTCAACGACGACGGCGAGGGTGGGGACGCCTTGCTGGGCGACGGTGTGTTCTCCGTGGTGTTCGACGCATCCCGCGATCAGGGTTTTAACGATGTCGAGCTGGAGCTTGGCTGGCAGAACTACGGCGCCACTCTCAATGCGGTGGACTCTTTCCAGACCGAGGTTTTCCCAACTCTGAAGGTTGTTCCAGCCGCAGGTGGGTCCGTCGAAGCCGGGGAAGAGATAGTGGTGGGAACGTTGGAGGTGTCGGTCGGCGAATACCCGTATCCGGTGAACCCGTCCGTCCTGGACGCGGTCATCGCCGGACCGACCGGCGCATCGGTGACCGGAACCTTCCGGACGATCGACTCCCTGGAGGACGGGACGGGGTGGAGGTTCGAGATACTCGCGACCCCGAGTGAAAGCGGACCCCAGACGGTGACGGCGCAACTGAACGCGGAGTATGTCGGCCGCGTTTTCAGCGTGTTCGGCCCCAGCGCTCAGACGCCGGTTACCGTGAACTTCCCGGTCATCGATGCACTCGACGTAGAGCCGGACGGTTCGATTCTGCCGATCGTGGGCGGTCTGCTGATCGCTCTGCTCGTCGGATTCGGCGTCGCGTTCTTCATGATTAACCGGCGACAGGTCATGCCGCACGGATACATTTACGACGACCGGCAACAACTCGTCGTCGACCTGTCATCAGTCCGGAAGAGCGGGCTACAAGGATTGTTCGCTCGAGGCACCGTCTCGAACGTCGACGCCCCGGACCTGCCTTTGCCCGGCGCACGGTTGGTTTTCAAACGCACCGGCACGGAGCTGCAGTACGACAACGCGGGCCACCTCACGATGCGTGTGGACGGTAAGCCCGCCGGGCGCGTCGTCCACCTGAGAGACGGATCTCGTATCGGTTTCTCAGGGCGGTTGTTCGAGTTCACTACCTCGCGCCGTCAGGTCCGGAATATCGCTACCCAGGCCCCGGAGCCCGCGGTGGGCTAATTCCGTAACAGCCGGGGGTATCGGGAAGATAAATCAAAGAGGACCGCCCTTCCGTGGAAGGGCGGTCCTCTTGTTGTGTCGGGACGGATCTAACCCGGATTAGCTCTCGTTGATCGTTATCGACTTGATCGATTCACCCGGCTCGCGGGCAGAACCCGGGTCCCGCTCCGGAATGGCCATGACTGTGTCCATCCCGTCCGCCACCTCCCCAAACACTGTGTGCGCCCCATCGAGCCAGGGTGTTGGCACGAAGGTGATGAAGAACTGGCTTCCGTTGGTTCCGGGTCCGGAGTTCGCCATCGATAGCATGCCCGGCTTCTCGTGCTTTCGGTCCGGGTGGAACTCGTCCTTGAATCGGTACCCGGCGCTCCCGGTTCCAGTTCCTGTCGGATCGCCTCCCTGCGCCATGAAATTGGGGATCACCCTGTGGAAGGTCACCCCGTCATAGAAGCCGACGCGCGACAGGTTGATGAAGTTCTCCACCGTCAGCGGCGCCTCGGCCTCAAACAGGTTTATCTCGATCTTTCCACCGCTGCTCAGCTCCATCGTCGCCGAGTAGCTCTTGCTCGTGTCCAGGCTGCCGGTGGGGGCTGCGGGGCTGTCTCCGTGTTGAAGCATGTCCTGTCCTTATTTCCTGGCCGTTAGCGGGGCCGAATTAGCTTTCGATGATACGAATGGTGCCGATGGCGTCGCCGGGGTTCGGGTCTGTGCCCGGGTCTCGAAGACGGATGCCGTCAAGGGTATCCATGCCGTTGACGACCTCGCCAAACACGGCGTGGCATGAAACTCCGGGTTGGGCGCAATTCTTTGGTTGATCGGCCGTGTCGAACGCGTCAAGAAACCCCGTCGCCACAAATGTGATGAAGAACTGGCTGCCGTTCGTGTTCGGGCCGGAGTTCGCCATCGAGATGATCCCCGGCTTATTGTGACGCGCCTGCACATTGAACTCGTCGGCGAACTTGTAGCCAGGATCGCCGGTACCGGTGCCTGTCGGGTCACCGCCCTGCGCCATAAAGTCCTGGATCACCCTGTGGAACGTCACGCCGTCGTAGAAGCCTGCACGCGAAAGCTCAACAAAGTTCTCGACGATCGTCGGAACGAGGTCGTCGAACAACCTGATCTCTATCTCGCCGCCCTTTTGTAGTTCGATGACCGCGACGTAGTCCTTGCTCGTGTCAAGGGAACCGTCCGGCGGCGTCAGGCCTGCCACCGATCCGATGCCGGCGGGCACTGCGGTGGATCCGGCGGGCGCCGCGGTCGGCGCGATCGTCGGGATCGGAACGGAGGTCGGCGCGACTTCGTCATCGCTACCACAAGCGACTGCGGCGACCAGCGCGGCAGCAAACGCGGCATACATGATCCAACGTTTCATCGTTACTCCTAGAAAAATGTCCTGGGGCGTCGTCTCGGGACGTTCCCGGAGAAAGATGCCAGTGCACGCCGGTACATCGTCGAATCCGGAGTCAAGCGGTTACTCAATCTGGCCGATCCTATGAAAGTCTAACGTCTTGATTGCGGGCCACAGTTGACGGAATGCACGTAAAAGGTGGGTCGAACCCACAAGCGCCGTCAACACCAGACACAGGACGATCTGCGCCGCCGATTGGCCTGTCACAATCGTAAGTACGTTCAGGGTGATGAGTGCGAAGAACAGCGCCCAGAACGCTTTGCGGAACAGGAGATATCCCAAAATCAGCGCAGGAACGGAAAGAAGCGTCAGCACCGGCAGCACTACGAGGGAGACCCCGGTCATGACCGCCACACCTTTCCCACCACGGAATCCGATGTAGATGGGAAAATTGTGGCCAAGCATCGCCGCCAGCGCCCCGATGTACATTGACCAGTCGGGGACGTCGATGGCGAGACCGGCCAGCATCACCACGGCTCCCTTCCCGACGTCGACAAGAAGGACCCCGGCGGCGGCTGGTTTGCCCAGTGATCGATACGCGTTGAGCGCTCCGACGTTGCCGCTACCCATCGCCCGGATGTCTTCGCCTGCCCGCAAGGCGATCAGGTGGGCGGTAGGGATCGCTCCGACAAAATACGCGG